>NZ_JBMOWQ010000232.1:0-42240 GCF_049310485.1 Pseudomonas sp. GZD-209 | reverse complement strand
CAAGGTGGCGAGGGAAAAAGAGCGCTCCCCGAGGATCGCGATGACTACATCGACAAGCGCCCCTTTCATCGCGAGAAGAGGCAGGGGCCGCCGGACCCATCGCGGGCCTCCAATGCCGAGCGCTATAGCCATTACAAGCGCCCATTGGAGTAATTCACAGGCCGGCATCTGACTGCATGGCTGATGAGCTTCTTCGGCAGCTCGAACAGAGAACCTCGCGCCAACTCAAGGCACTGGCATGTAGGGCAGCAGGCGTTCGGTCTCTTTCTTTACCACGGCGTAACATTCGCAGCTCAGCAGTTCCAAGCGTGCCCTGTCGAGGACTTTGATCTGCCCGCGGTTGTACTCAATCACCCCAAGGCGCTGCAGCTTGCCTGCAGCATCCGTCACGCCCTCGCGGCGCACCCCCAGCATGTTGGCGATCAGCTCCTGGGTCATGCACAGGCGATCGCCTGGCAGGCGGTCGAGCGACAGCAGCAACCAGCGGCACAATTGCTGGTCGATGGAGTGATGGCGGTTGCACACTGCCGTTTGCGCCATCTGGGTGATCAGTGCCTGGGTGTAGCGCAGCATTAGCATCATCATCTCGCCATGGCGGTTGAACTCGTCCTTGAGCCTTTGCACGGGTAGGCGGTAGGCATGTCCTGCACTTTGCACGATGGCCCGGCTGGGTGTGCTTTCTCCGCCCATGAACACGGCGATGCCCACCAGCCCCTCGTTACCCACTACCGAGATTTCGGCTGATGCGCCGTTTTCCATCACATAAAGCAATGAAACGATCGCATCGGCCGGGAAGTGGACATAGCGCAGGGTGTCGCCGGACTCGTACAGAGCCTTGCCCAGGGGCAGGTTCACGTGCTCCAGGTCCGGCGCCAGCCGGCTGAACGTTTCTGCCGAAAGTGCAGCCAGCAAGTGGTTCTGCAAGGGTGGGGGAGCGGGATGCATACGCGGGACCATTGACGGCAACGAGTGTCGGAACAAGATTAGCCTAGCGAGGCCGAGGCTTGTGTTCGTCAGGCCTTTGCTCGCCCAACGGTTCAGTTTATGGGCAAAGAGCAGCTCTGGCACTGGGCCATGACGTGGTGCAGGAGCCCATCATCCTCCAGCTGCAGCCAGGCTTCGGCAAGCGCCTTGCCGTCCAAGCTCAGGGCCAGTTCGTCGCAGTTGCCGTTGCATACCTCGATGCGGTACCAGGTGCTGCCAAAACGGTAGTGCAGGACATACCCCGGCCAGCCTGCCGGCAACAGTGGCTCCAGGCGCAGGGTGTCGCCATTGCGTTTCAGGCCGAGCAGACTTTCGATGATCAACCGGTACATCCAGCCGGCAGATCCGCTGTACCAGCTCCAGCCCCCCCTCCCGGCGTGGGGCGCAACGGCGTAGACATCGGCGGCCATGACATAGGGTTCGACCTTGTAGGTGTCGATCAACGTGCTGCAGCCCTGACGTACCGGGTTGATCAGGCGCAGCAGTTCCCAGGCTTCATGGGAGTCGCCCAGGCGTGCATAGGCCATGCTCGCCCAGATGGCCGCATGTGTATATTGCCCGCCGTTTTCACGCACGCCTGGCAGGTAGCCTTTGATGTAGCCAGGGTCCAAGTCACCTTGGTCGAAGGGCGGGTCGAGCAGTTTGACGATGCCGATGTCGCGGCGTACCAGGTGGTTGTCCAGTGCGGCCATGGCCTGGCGGGCACGTTCGGGCGAGGCGACCCCGGACAGCACGGCCCAGCTTTGCGCCAGCGAGTCGATTCGGCACTCCTGATTGCTCGCTGAGCCCAGTAACTGGCCATCGTCGAACCAGGCGCGGCGATACCAACCGCCATCCCAGGCATGCGCCTCCAGCTTTTCCGCGAGTACGCCGGCCTGGTTGGCGCACTGCAGCGCAAAGCCACTGTCGCCGTGTCGCAAGGCGACGCTGCCGAAAGCCCGCAGCACCTCGTGGCCAAAGAAGCCCAGCCATACGCTTTCGCCTTTTCCTTGTTCGCCGACCCGGTTCATGCCGTCATTCCAGTCGCCGCTGCCCATCAACGGCAAGCCGTGAGCCCCGCACTGCAGAGCATGGGCGATGGCGCGCTGGCAATGCTGGTAAAGGCTCTCGACCAGCTCCGAGTGCGCGGGCAGATCGTAGTAGGACTCCTCACCGGCATTGAGTGCACGCCCCTGCAGATATCCGACCGGTTCGTCGAGCACGCTGTAGTCCCCTGTGACTTCCACGTAGCGGCTGGCTGCCAGTGGCAGCCACAGCAGGTCGTCCGAGCAGTGGGTACGCACACCTCGCTGCAGCGGTGGGTGCCACCAGTGCTGTACATCACCTTCGGCATACTGGTGAGCGGCGCAGGTCAGGAGGTGTTGGCGCACCGCCATCGGGGCTGCATGGACCATCGCCATGCTGTCCTGCAACTGGTCACGGAAACCGATGGCGCCCCCGGACTGGTAGTAGCCGCTGCGCGCCCAGAACCGGCAGGCGATCACTTGGTACATCAACCAGCCATTGGCCAGCACATCAAGCTCGGGTTCCGGCGTCTCGATCTGTACGGTTTCCAGTGTCCGTCGCCAGTAGGCGCGGACCTTGTCGAGCGTGTCCCTGGCGGCTTGCAGGCCACGATATTGCTGGACGCAGCGGGTGGCGGCACTGGCGTCCTGGGCGGCGCCCAGGCGAAACACCACTTCATGACTTTCGCCAGGCTCCACCTGCAGCGCCACCTGCAGCACCGCGCACGGGTCCAGGCCCCCGCCAGTGCGTCCCGACAGCCGCGTCTGGCGCATACCCAAGGGTGCATGACAATCGCCGTTGGGTCCCAGGAACTCGCTGCGATCACAGGTCTGGCACTGCACGGGCAAGTCGCAATCGAGAAACGCCACATGGGTGGAAAACTCCACTGCGAAACTGTTACGGGCAAACATTGCACCGCTGACCGGGTCAGTCTCACTTACCACATGCATGGCGGTTCTGCGGCGCAGGTCGCCCAGTACCCACTCGGCGAAGCAAGTGACTGACAACCGTCGTACCCGAGCTGAGGTGTTGTGCACCTTGAGCCGGCTGAACTTGACCGGGGCATCCAGTGCAACATGCACCCAGAGCTCCGTATTTAGGCCGTCTTCGGCGTACTCGAACACGCTGTAGCCAAAGCCATGGCGGGTGCGGTAACGGCCAGGGCCCGGGCAGGGCTGCGGGGTCGGCGACCAGTATTCGCCGCTGTCTTCGTCGCGCAGGTAGAAGGCTTCGCCGCTGGGGTCGGCGACCGGGTCGTTGTGCCAGGGCGTCAACCGGTACTCGTGAGCGTTCTCGTACCAGGTATAGGCGCTACCGACCTCGGAGGCCACGCAGCCGAACTGCGGGTTGGCCAAGATGTTGACCCACGGCGCCGGCGGCGGTGTGCCAGGAAGCAACGGGATGACGTATTCGCGGCCGTCGGCGCTGAACCCGCCATAAGGGTTGCGCAGCATCAACGCCGCCTGCTCCAGCGGCAGATGGCTGGCGGTTGATGGCCTGGGGTTAGGCGCACTGGCCTGGAGGGCTGGGGGAACCGGTGGCTGTCGCCGCAGGTGCAGTTGCTCGGCCAGCGTACCGAGCCTGTCATCGAGCACCAGCCGCGCTACCGACAGGGTCAGCAGCCGGTCCTCGGAGGACAGTTGCTGCGCAGGACGTACGAAGATGCCGCCGGGGCGGTCGAGCAGGGCCGCTTCGCTGCCGGAAGCAACGATTCCCATGATCAGTTCCTGCAGTTGCTGGCGGTAGCCCGCCTGGTCCTCGTTCCAGATCACCAGGTCGAGCGCCAGCCCTTTCTGGCGCCAGTAGGCATGGGCCAGCACCATCTGCTTGACCAGATGGATGTTGGCCGGGTCGCCGATCTGCACCAGCACGATCGGCAGGTCACCGGACAAGCCCTGGCCCCACAGACCGGACTGGCTTCGTCGGTTGCTGGCCAGCAGTGCTCCGCTGGCGCGCAGGCTGGCATTGGGGTAGAGCACCGAGGCGGCCATCTGCTCGAAGAGCCGGGCGTCGGTCAGCGAGCCGTTAAGCTGGTGCAGTAGCACCTGGCTGTGCGGCCAGGCCAGGTCGAACACCCGGTCAGCCAAGTGTTGGTCGCGGTACTTGGCGACCTGTTGCAGGCAGGCGTCGCGGCTGTCGGCCACGCCGGTGACCAGATCAAGCGTGGTCGCATGGCCGGGCATCAAGGTGATGCGGCAGCGGATGGCCACGATCGGGTCCAACACGGCCCCTGCGCTGCCGGACAATGCTTCGGTGCCGCGGTCCAAGGCTGCCGGCCTTGCCAGAGTCCGCCCACGGCCTATGAAGCGAGCCCGATCGGTTTCGTAGGACAGCGCATCGATGTTGGCCCCGTGCACTGCCAGCACGTGGCACATCCACGGCACGGGATCTTGTTGCGAACGCGGCCGCCGCGTGCAGAGAATCGCTTGCAGCGGGCGGATCAGTTCGGTCTGGATGAACAACTTGCTGAAGGCCGGGTGCAGGGCATCGCTCAAGGCCGGTGCCAGCACCACTTCAGCGTAGCTGGTCAGCTCAAGGGTGCGGGGCTGGTCGCCATGGTTGGTCAGGTGCAGGCGGCGCAGTTCGATGTCGTCCTCGGGCGACACGGCAATTTCTGTGTGGCAGTCGAAGTCTCGCTCGCGCACGCGAAACTCCGCGCGGCCGTCGCTGAAGATCGCCTCCTGGACTTTCGTGCGGTGCCGTGTCGGCTGGTAGGTGGTGGACCAGTAAGCGCCACTGGCAACATCTCGCAAGTAGCAGAAGCTGCCCAGGTCGCTGCAGCTGGTGTCTTCGTGCCAGCGAGTTACCGCCAGTGAATTGTGCTGACTGTAGCCACTGCCCACGTGATTGACCATGACGTGATAGCGCCCGTTAGACAGCAGTTGCACGGCCGGGTGGCGCCGGTTTGGCTCGACGAACACCCGGAGGCGTATCTCGGGGGCGCGCTCGGCAGTCTCCACGATCGGGGCCTGGAGAGTATGCAGGTACGGCGCAGCGGTTTTCGGTACGCGCTCCTGTAAAAGCAGCATACTGGCCTGGAACTGTGGGTCGGATGCAAAGCGCCGTTGCATGGGCTTGTTCAGCAGCACAGCGGTCAGAGCCAGGAAACTCATGCCCTGGTGGTGGGCCATGAAGGAGCGGATTATCACGGCGTCCTGCCCGGGCGGCAGGCGTGCCTCGCTGTAGTCCACGGCTTCGTACAGCCCGAAGCGGCCAGCCAGCCCGAGCGTGGCCAGCCGTTGCAGGTTACGACGGGCGGCACTGGGCGCCACCATCAAGGCCAGCGCGCTGGCGTAAGGGGCCACCACCCGGTCTTCACCCAGGCCGCGCTTGAGGCCGAGTCCCGGAACACCGAACGCCCGGTACTGGTAGTTGAAGTGCGCGTCCAGCGCATTGTAGGCCGACTCCGAGACGCCCCAGGGCAGGCCAGACTGCCTACCATGTTCGATCTGGCGATTGACAGCGGCCTGGCAAGTCTGGTCGAGCAGTGTGCCCTCATAGTTCGGCATCACCAGCAGCGGCATCAGGTACTCGAACATCGAGCCGGACCAGGAAAGCAGCACAGGAACCCCAGCATTGCTGGTGAGCAGCCGGCCCAGTGCGAACCAGCTGTCCTGGGGCACCTGCCCCTGTGCGATGACCACGAAGTTGGTCAAGCGCATCTCCGATGCCAGCAGGTCGTAGAACGCGGCATCCAGGCGATGCTCGTCGGCGTTGTAGCCGATGGAGAACAGGTTGCGATGGCTGTCGTAAAGGAAGGTGAAGTCCATGTCGGCCAAGGTTTCAATGCGGCTGGCCAGGGCGTGCGCCTGGGCGATGCGTTGGCGGGCAAGCGCCCTGACGTTGGCCACGGCAAGTCGCTCGGGCTCCGGCCACTGCTCTACGTCCAGCTGTGCCAGATGACGCCAGCTCAATTGGGCCGGGGGCTGCTGATCGTTGCCTGACGGCAATTGCAGTTGCTGCAATTCTCCGCTCAGGTCCACGCATTGCCGATACAGGGCATTTAGCCAGAATGCAAAGTCGTCAGTCGCTTGCGCCCCTGGCGCAACGGCAGCCGGTTGCGTGATCAGCGCCTGCAGCTGTTCTACCAGCATCGGCAGCAGTGCGGCCGACTCGTTGCCCGCCTGCACATGGGCCTGCCACACCTGCTCGCGCAGAGCCTTTATCGGCTGTGCGTCACAGCTTGTGCTGGGGCAGACGTCCAGTAGCGTGTCGAAGGTGTCGAGCAACCCCTGGGTCAGGCGCAGGTCAAGCAGCGGCGTTTCGGCCATTTCCAGGAGCCCGGGCCTGAGTGTCAGCAACAGGGCGGCCAGGTTTCCGCTGTCCACGCTGGAGATATAGAGCGGCGACAGCGGCTTGAGGGTCTGGGTATCGTACCAGTTGTAGAAGTGCCCTCTGAAGCGCTCCAGGCGGTCCATGCTGTCGAGCATCTGGGCTAGGCGTTCGAAAAGACGACCGGCACTGAGGTAACCAAAGTCATGGGCCGCCAGGTGCGAGAGCAGGGCCATGCCCATGTTGGTCGGCGAGGTGCGATGAGCGATGCTGGCGAAGGGTGGCTCCTGAATGTTGTCGGGCGGCAGCCAGTTGTCGGCAGGGCCGATGTGGCTGTCGAAGAAGGCCCAATTGGCGCGGGCCAGTCGATGCAGGAATGCCAGGTCTTCAGCGCCTGGCATGAACTCGGCCCGGCTGTTCGGGCGGCTGAGCCACCAGGCCAGCGCCGGGCCGAGCAGCCAAAGGGCAAGGATCGGCGATGCCATCAGCAGCATCACTGGCTGCATCGCCAACGCACCGCCCAGCAGCAGAACCAGGACCGGTTGCCCCCATTGCTCACGGTACATCGCCTGCAGGGTGTCGGCGCTGCTGCGTTCGTCTTCGCGCGAGGGGTTCCACTGCAGCAGGCGCCTTTTGCTGACCACGAGCCTCCACAGGGTGCGCAGGATGGCATCGAGGCTGAAGTAGGCCTCGAAGGGTAACCAGGCCAGAGACAGACCGGTACGCAAGAAATAGGTGCCAGATGTGTGCAAAGCCGCCAGCAGGTGTTCTGAAACGGGCACATCGGTGGTCTTGCCCAGCACTTCGAGCAGAGAGTCGAGCAGTGGGCGCGTCAGCAGCAACGCCAGCAGCGATAACATCCAGGCAAGTGGCGTGACACTCGCCAACCAGCCCCACAGCAGCAGGGTCAGCAGCGCCGCCGGCTCCAGGCTGCGGCGCAGGTTGTCGAAAATCTTCCAGCGCGACAGGGCGCTGAGCGAGCTTTGCGCCAGGCCCTGAGTGCCAGCGCGCAGCCACGGCAGCAGCCACGGCAGTAGTTGCCAGTCGCCGCGTATCCAGCGGTGGTGGCGTTTGCTGTCGGCGCTGTAACGGGCCGGGTAGGCTTCGAACAATTGCACATCGCTGAGCAGACCAGAGTGAGCGTAGCAACCCTCGATCAGGTCATGGCTGAGTATGCGGTTGTCAGTGAAGCGGCCCTCCAGGGCCTGCTCGAAGGCATCCACTGCATAGATGCCTTTGCCGATGAACGAGCCGCTGAGAAACAGGTCCTGGTAGACATCCGAGACAGCCTGTGTGTAGGGGTCGACCCCGGCGTCGCTGCCAAACAGCCGCGCATAGCGCGAGCGCGACACACTCGGCAGGCTGATGCCCACCCTCGGTTGCAGGATTGCATAACCTGCCTGGATACGACCGGTATGTGCGTCGAAGCGCGGGCGGTTCAGCGGGTGCTGCATGGCGCCGACAAATTGATGGGCGGCACCGCGAGGCAGCTGGGTGTCGGTGTCCAGGGTGATGACATAGCGCACGTGGCCGAGGGTTTGCAGGTTGCCGACGATGCGCATGAAGCACTCGTGGCCGTGGCCGCGCAACACCGCGTTCAGCTCGGCGAGCTTGCCGCGTTTGCGCTCGCGCCCCATCCAGCAGCCTTCGGCGTTGTTCCATATGCGTGGCCGGTGAAACAGAAAAAAGCGCTCGCTGCCAGGGCCTGGATACTTGTGGTTGAGCCCCCGGATGCCTTTGCTGGCGAGCTCGAGCAGTGCTTCGTCTTCGGGCCGTGTCTGCTCGCGGGCATCCATGAAGTCGCTGAGCAGGGCGAAGTGCAGATGCTCGTCACGGTTAGCCAGGAAGCGTACCTCCAGCCCTTCGAGCAGTTCCTCGACATCGTCGGCAGTGGCCAGCAGGGTTGGCACCACCACCAATGTGCGGGCCTCTGCGGGAATGCCGGCGGAGTAGTCCAACCGCGGCAGGAAGGACGGTTTGACGGTCAGGGTCACCAGCCAGTTCACCAGGCCGATGGCCAGGCGGCTGGTGCTCAGCAGTATCGGCACGGCCATGCCGGCGAGCACCGCGATGGGCCATCCCTCCAAGTCGATGGCGCGTATGAAACCCCACGCAAACAGGCAGGACAGAAGGGCCACAGGCACCAGATAGAACGCCAGCGGTGCCCGGTGCAACAGGCGCTGCCACCGCTCGGCCAGCGGCACCCGCGCAGCCAGGCGCTGCTCCAGCAAAGGCAGTCCGGCACCTGCCAGGTAAAAGCCCACATGTTCGGCCTCTTCACCGTGTGCGGCCCCCGCCGCCTGGGCCAGTTCGATAGCCGTGCGTGCCACGGCGGCTTCGCTGAAGGCGCAGTGGCGTGCCAGGCGTTCGACAACGTGCCGGTAATGGTCGCGGCTGGTGAAGTCCATGGCTGGGTAGACGGCGGCCGGGTCGCGGCACAGTGTCTGCTCTACATGGCTCAGGTGCTCGACGAACAGTCGCCAATCGATGGTCGACAGCAGTCGCAGGCTGCCGATGCTGTTACTGATGGAGACCTGATCGATGGCTTGCTGCTGAGCATCGAGCTGCACATAGCGCTCGATGCTCAGTGCCGACTCGCTGAGCATCTGCTCCACCCACAGCAGCGGCTGGGTCAGCGAAGCGCTGTGGCCCTGTAGCCTCCTGGCCAGCTCGGCAACGAAGGCGGCGGTCATCGGCGGTTCCGAACGGGCCATGTCGGCGACCACAAGCACCACGCTCTTGGCATCGCGCTCGGCGGTATCGCCAAGCCGGTCGGCCCAGACATTGGCCAGGTCGCGGTCAGCCCAGTTGGCCATTACCCGCGCCGCCACCCGTCGCAGGTTCTCGATCAGGGCCAGGCGGAGCATTATCGGGATCGCCCAGAGCTCTCCCAGGGTCAGGGTGGCGGCCTGCTGATAGGCCTCGGCGAAACGGCTGAGGCTTTCGGCGTCGATCCGCCCGTCACCATGGGAAATGGCCTCCAGCGCAATGTCGTAGACACGCGGCAGGCCGGTGGAGGGGCCATTGTCCAGCCTTGGCAGCTGCAGGCTGTAGTCGGCTGGCAGGTGGCGTTTGGCAATACGTATCTGGGTTTCGACCAAGTAGAAGTTGTCGAGCAACCACTGCGCAGCGGGCAATGCCGGACGCGAACTGGGCAGGGTGCCGGCGAGGGCAGTGCAACTGGTGGAGAGCATGCGCTCGTTATCGGCCAGGCGGTCGAGCAGCGCGTCGTCCGCCGGCAATCGGCTCAAGCGATGATGATGGGCCAGCCAGAGGCCGTGCTCGGCCATCTGGTCGGCGTTGTACAGCTCTGAGCGCAGCAGGCTTTCATAGGTGAATGTATTTGGGTACGAGCGCCAACGCCCGACATGTGCGTACAGGCGACGAAGGTAGGCGAGTGCATTGAGCCAAGGACTGTCCATGGTGTGCTGGTTTGCCTATCTAGCCTTTCAGCTGTCAGTCTGCGGCGGTCGTTGAGCAGAGTCTGTACGGTAGCGAACAGACTCGCACCGGGCCGGCGCCCAAGCTGACTACATGCACCGTTTGACATAGCGGCGGTGCTTCTAACCCTGTCTACCCGGCAGGGGCGGCAATATCCGCTCGCTGGAGGCCCCCCTTGAACGCGCTTTTAAAGGAAACCGTTAATTTGGCGTGCATCTGCACGGACGTAGCATCGCAAATACGGGAAGACACTTCAGATTTCGGGTTGCTGTTGACATCGCAGAACGGGCAGATCGCCAGCGCGAATGCGGCATTGTGCCGCCTGCTGGGGTACAAACATGAAGCCTTGGTTCGCATGCGGCTTCAGCAACTTCTTACAATAGAAGCCAAGGCCCTTCACCAGTTGTACTGGCAGCCACTGATGGGGACATTGGGGGCGGTGGCAAACGTCAAGTTTGATTTCGTGCACTGTAAGGGCTTCACCCTGCCGCTGATATCTAATGCTATTACCTGCGCGCATTCGAATGGCATCGTTCACGAGCTGACCATGTTTAACTCTGACGAACAGCGTTACGAGCGTGATCTGCTGCGCGCGCGCCTATTGGCCGAACGCTGTCTGGCTAAAAACCTCAAGACACAGCGCGCATTACTGTCTCCTAGCCATGTCTGCGTGATACAGCCTACTGAGAGTGCACAGTCCCTGCCGGCCGAGCAAATACTTGGTATCGTCAGTCATGAACTGCGTACGCCACTTCTGGCAATCAGAATGGCGACCGACTTGTTGACACGACGCTCACATGCGGCCGAAAGCCCCAAGTTGCTCACAGCGATCAGCCACTCCGTATCACGCGCGCAGCGGCTCGTGGCGGACTTGCTGGATTTCACGCTCATCCAGGCCGGGCGCGGTATCTCCATTCAGCCCAGGGTTGCTGACCTGCCGCACACCGTGGAGGGGTGCCTCGATGAATTGCGGCTAACGTTTCCAGGTCGTCAACTGACTTATCAGCATACCGGCGAACGTAGCGCCCTGATCGACTCCGACCGCCTGTACCAGCTGATCGGCAATCTGGTGGCTAACGCAGTGGCCTATGGCGATCCAAGCAAGTCCGTTTACGTGACATCCTGCATCAAAGAAACGACAGCAACCCTGACGGTGCACAACAGCGGCGCGCCGATTTCCCTTGAACTGCTAAAGCATGTTTTCGAACCTTTAGTGCGTGGGAATCAGCGACTTGGGGGCGCTACCAGCATAGGCCTCGGACTCTTTATCGTGAGCCAGATAGCTAAGGCTCATGCGGGCTGTGTGTCAGTCGATTCTACAAAGCAGAACGGCACCACCTTCACTGTGAGACTATCGCAGCAGAGTGCAGGCACAGACTCGACCTCGACTCCCACTTTTCCGTCACCTTGAGCTTCATCCTTGGGAAGTTTTATACGGCATGAGCCTGTGCAGGCTTCGGTTTGCAGGGGAAGTCTCTTGCAATTGCAGATTTAAACAAGAGAAAGACTAATCAGCTTGTAAAAGTAGCCCGCATCTAGGCGGATGATTTCGCCACAGAGTCCCTTGCTGCTTTCCGCGAAGGGCAGCTATGGGTCGATTGCGGTCGTTTCAGTCTCTCGGATAAGCTCGCCAGCTGCCTCTCGACTCTATACAGTTCTAGTCAAAACAAAAGGGCCGCGGCGTGAAGAGAACCATCGAGGGAATGGCTGCGGCAGGTGAAGAGATGATTCAGAAAGCGATTGATGCGCAGCGCCGTCTGCGGCAAGCCGAGGCAGACGGTGTGTCGCCTGAAGAGATCGAACTCTTCAGGGCGGTCGCGGATTTGCGCTATCGATTAGTGACAGACCACCAACTCATTACCCGCGGCAAAGCTCCGCACATCCTGCATTGATGCCTGGGGGAGCGATTCGTGAATCGAGATGTGACGAATGTTCTTCCTCCGGATCATCAGGCCTTCGCCGATGCGATAGAGGCCATGAAGCGCTACCAGGAAGCAAAGGATGCTGGCGCGCCACCTGAAGAGGTTGAGCGCCTGAAAATCCTGGCCGAATCGCTGTTCCAAGCCATCAACGACTACCAGTTGCAGGTGCTTGGCGGCCCTGGCTACTCCTCCCACTGACTGAGTGTCGGCGGCGGTAATTGCCCTGGGCAACTGCCGGCTCGCGCGAGGCCAGACATCCTGGAGGTGAAGGTGCGGTCTCTGCTAGCTGAGCGTCGACAGGGAGTCGGGTACGAGAGGCAGCTGTTGCGGCGTGTCGATAGGCCTAAGATCGGCGCCCGGTAGGTTTACGATGGCTTTGTGAAGGCAATGGGCCACAGAATTGCGAGCCTCGGTTGCATGGCGCGGACGAGGTGTGAAATATTCTTTACGCAGTTCTATTTGCAAAACCCCTCGCTAAGTTATTGATTGTTATAGGCGGGTTCTCGCGCTTTTCAGGTCAGCGTAAGTCTAAATAGTTTCAATTAAATCAATGGCTTATGCGGTGTGCAGCCACCACCTTGACATGGTGGGGGTCGTTGGTTCGAGTCCAATTGTGCCTACCAAACAAAGTCCCGGGTAACCGGGCATCGAAAAGGGCGATCCGAGAGGGTCGCCCTTTTTGCATTTTCAGGATTTTTTGCAGCCCCGCCACTAACGGGCAGCTCAAGTCGGCATTGTTCGCCATTGGATCGCGAAATCTGCGCGCACACCCCGAGGCGCTGATCGTGCCTGCCCATATCTGAGCGGCGGTGTACCTACATCCTTTATTGGTGCGACAACGGCCAATTCATTACCGCGTTCCGAGCTAGCACCAGCCATCGGCCTTGGCTTGCTCTCCATCCTTCCTGGGATTAGATTGGTTATTGCCGAAAGCGGTAATATTTATCATCAGGGAGTTCGCCATGGCAGAGCCTGCAGAGGTCATCAAGATCAGCCGCTCCGTCGTGCTGCTCGATGAACTGGATCAGTATCACGGCCTCGAGGCGTTGGAAGGGGGCGCTGAAGTCCATCACATAGAAGAGCTGGAAGGGGAGACGCAATCCTTCCATATCGTCATAGCCGTAAACAGCAACTCGAAGACATCGGCGCAGGCGTATCTACACACCCTGGACATGGTGAACCAGCAGTTCCAGCGGCGTGCGCGTTCGGTGAGCTGTGAGTCCATACAACGCCTCGTGGAGGTCATGGTTCCCCTGGAGCCGATCTCCTCGACAAAGCTCCACCAAGCCCAGATGCTGATGAAGGCCAAGACCGCTGTTCTGGAAAGCGGTGATTGGGTCACGGCGTCCGAGATTGCGGGCCTGGCCAAGCTCAGCGCCAGCAATCCATCCTCGCAGCCAAGTAAATGGAAGCGGGAGAAGCGCATTTTTGCCATCACCCACAATGGCGCGGATTATTTCCCCCTGTACGGGCTGGATGAGGCGCGTAGCTACAGGCCCCTGTCTCAGCTGAAGGATGTGATCATGGTGCTTGAGTCAGCCAAGGACGCTTGGCAGATGGCCTACTGGTTCATGTCCGAAAACAGCTGGCTGGCCTCCAAGCGCCCGCAGGATCTGCTGCGCACTGACCCGGACCGTGTGCTCGAAGCCGCCCGGGAGGAAGTGTCGGAGATTTCGCATGGCTGATCAGTGCAAACCTGATAAGCCACCGACCACACTCCACGTATCCCGTTTCATCCTTCCCGCTGGCACCTTGCTGCACCGGGTACACCAAGGACGGTTCGGTGCGACTGAGCACAACGCCACTGGGGGCGGCAATGCTCGATTCAGCCCGATCACCACTGCCGCAGGCGCGATAGTCCCGACCCTGTACGCCGGCAGCACCTTCCACTGCGCGGTGATGGAGACGGCATTCCATGACGTGAGCTACTCGGCTGGCCTGAAGACTTTCCAGCAGAAGCGACTCAATGGTCTGAAGCACTCTGTCATTTGTACCGCCCGGGACCTGACACTCGTCGACCTTTCGACCAAGGCGCTCCGCCGGCTGGGCATTGAGCGCCAGCACCTGATAGATACGCCTGCATCGGAGTATGGCTACACGAGGTCCTGGGCGAAGGCGCTTCATCAGTTCATGCTCGAGGCGCAAGGATTGCGCTGGATTTCTCGCCAGGATGACCAAGCCGAGGCTTATGTCCTGTTTGGCGATCGTCTTGGTGAGGGGGGGCTCGTAGAGCACGATGTGGGGCGGGACCTGCAACACGACCCGGACACGTTCGGCCAGCTGCTGGCGCTGGCGGACATGATTGGCGTCCTGATACTCCCAGAGGAGGAGCCCTGACCGGGCTGCAAACCTGTAACCCGGCCTTCCCGCCGGGCTTCATAGCGCCGAACTCGGGAAGAGTCGTCCTTCTTGTTTTGCGCAAGATCCTTGGCTGGTCACTTCAGTACGGGGCGCCAGCCCCGCCGCTAACCCCTGCTGCCTTTACCGCCAGGCACATGCAGATAGGCCATCACGCTCTCGGTCAGTTCGGTCGCCAGCTTCACCGCCTCCTTGTTGCGTGCCATGACGCCGGCCACCAACCCTTCGATCAACGCCAGCACGGCGATGTTGGAGCTGGTCAGCACCGGATGGTCGGCGGGCGCGAACAGCACATGGTGGGCAATGGCGGTCAGCGGCGAGGCCGGCGAGTCGGTGATCGCCAGCACCGTGGCGTTGCGCTCGCGGGCATAGCGCGACAGTTGCAGCGTGTCCTGGGAGTAGCGCGGCAGGGCGATCGCCAGCAGCACGTCCTGCTCGTCGATCACCGCCAGTCTATAAGCGGCGTTCTCGTTGCCACCTTCCATGCTGATGGCCAGGGCGTCGTTGCAGAACGGCACCAGCGTCGAGGCTGCCAGGCTGGCCAGGTAGGCGCTGTTGCCAAACCCCAGCACATAGACCTTGCGTGCCGCGAGCAGGCGCTTGACGAAGGTTTCGAAGGTGTCGGCCTGGTTGTTGCTGGCGGTGGTCGCCAGGTTGCTGCTGGCGCTCTGGATCTGCTCGTGCAGGCCAAAGTCGCCATCGGGGCGTTGGGCCAACTCGTTGCGCAGCTTGTCCACCGGCGAGACCATCTGCTGCAGGGTCGTCACCAGCTCTGCTTTCATGCCGCTGTAGCCGCCCAGGTCCAGGGCCTTGGCCAAACGATTGACCGCCGCCGGCGAGGTCGCGGTAGCCTGGGCCATCTCTTCGATGGTCAGGGTCGCGGCCTTCAAGGGGTGACGCAGGATATAGTCGGCGACCTTGCGCAGCGAAGGCGGCAGCTCGGCCAGGCTTTCCGACAGTTTGCGCATGACCGGCGAGGCATACACGGTGGTGTTCTTCGAATGGCTCGGCATCCGGCGCGAAGCTCCCTGAAAAGTTGGGCCGTAGTGTATCCCAAGGCGCCCCGCGGCGGACGGCCGCAGAGCGCCGGGGGCTTACTTGAGGCTGCCGGCAAGGAACTGCCGCAGCCGCTCGGACTGCGGCCGTGCCAGCACTTCGCGCGGGGCGCCGCGCTCCTCGGCAACGCCCTGGTGGAGGAACAGCAACTGGTTCGACACCTCGCGGGCAAAGCCCATCTCGTGGGTGACCACGACCATGGTGCGGCCCTCCTGGGCCAGGTCCTGCATCACCTTGAGTACTTCGCCGACCAGCTCCGGGTCGAGCGCCGACGTGGGCTCGTCGAACAGCATCACCTCGGGCTCCATGGCCAGTGCCCGGGCGATCGCCACCCGTTGTTGTTCGCCACCGGACATGTGCGCCGGGTAAGCGTCGCGCCGGTGGCTGACGCCCACCTTGTTCAGGTAATGCTCGGCCTTTTCGCGTGCCTCCTTGCGGTTGATGCCCAGCACCTGCACCGGCGCCTCCATCACGTTGTCCAGTGCGCTCATGTGCGACCACAGGTTGAAATGCTGGAAGACCATGCACAGCCGCGAACGCAGGCGCTGCAATTGCCGCGGATCGGCCGCCCGCAAACCGCCACGCGGGCATTCGCGCAACTTGAGTTGCTCGCCGTTGACCACGATCTGCCCGGCATTGGGTTGTTCGAGCAGGTTGATGCAGCGCAGGAAGGTACTCTTGCCCGAGCCGCTGGAGCCAATGATGCTGATCACGTCGCCGGCGTTGGCCGCCAGCGAGACGCCCTTGAGCACCTGATGGCTGCCGTAGCTTTTATGCAGGTCCTGGATGTGCAGTTTGTTCATCGGTCGGTACTCGTAGGTATCAGTCGCTGAGCAAGCGACCCTGGCGGATGGGGGTACTGCCGGCGACCTTGGCCAGCCACAGGCCCGGTTGGGCAAAGCGCAGGCGTTCGCGGGCGTAGAGAATGCCGTCGGTGGTGGCCCGGACCACGCTGTGGCGATCACTGAGCGGGTCGATGACTTCGAACAGCGGGTCGCCGACCCGCACCTGTGCCCCCAAGGGTTGCAGGTAGCTGACCACACCGGGGTGCTCGGCGTAGGCGTACTGGGCGCCGGCGAATGGCGTGGCCTGGCAGCCCAGCGCCGGTGCGCTCGGCCAGTGGCCGCTGATCAGGCCTTGCTCGGCCAGGTAGCCGAGGATCTGCTCGGCGCTGGCCTGGCACTGCTCGCGGCCGGTGTCTGCCATGCCGCGCAGCTCGATGGTGGTGGCCACGCAGGCCAGGGGGATCTCGGCCTGGGGGAAGTGCGCGCGCAGCTGCAACCACGGCGCTGCACAGGCTTCATCGAACGCGTCGCCGCCGGCACCCTCGGCCAGCAGCACCGCTTCGGCGCCCAGGCGCGCGGCCAGCGAGCGCAGCTGCGGCCAGTGCTGTGGCATGGCGTAGAGCAGCATCACCGATTCGAAATCACAGTGCAGGTCCAGCACCAGGTCGGCGTCGCAGGCGTGGCGCAAGAGCAGGCGGCGCAGGCCGTCCAGCTCCGACTGCGCCGGCGGCAGGGCGTCGATGAGCTCGACCATGGCCTGGCGAATCGTTGCCACGTTGCTGGCCTCATCGTCGCTCAGGCGCCCCTCCAGGCGCGTGGCCAGCGCCTGGGTCAGTGCCGGGAAGTCGCGGTTGAAATTCTTGCCGCTGTTGAATTCGAAGCGGCCCTGATGGGTGGCCTGGAACATCTGGCCGATGCCGATCGGATTGGCCAGGGGCACCAGTTCGATGGTGCCGTTGAGCCGGCCTTGGGCCTCGAGCTCGAGCAGGCGCCGCTTGAGCTCGACGGCAACGCGCATGCCCGGCAGTTCGTCGGCGTGCAGCGCAGCCTGGATGTAGGCCTTGCGCGGCCCGCTGCCAAAACGCAACACGCGCAGGCTCCGCTGGGTGCCGCAGGCGCTCCAGGGCAAGGTATGGTCAATGTGCTGCATGCAGGCTCCTTAGTGCTTGCGTGGGGCCAGGTAGGCCAGCCAGTGGCGCTCGGCCAGTTTGAACAGGCGCACCAGCAGGAAGGTCAGGGCCAGGTAGATCAGCCCGGCGGTGATGAACGCCTCGAAGGGCAGGTAGTAGCGCGCGTTGAAGGTTTTTGCAGCGCCGGTGATGTCCACCAGGGTGACGATCGAGGCCAGGCTGGTGGTCTGCAGCATCATCAGCACCTCGTTGCTGTACTGCGGCAGGGCCCGGCGCAAGGCCGAGGGCAGCAGGATGCGCCGGTACAGGGTCAGGGGTGACATGCCCATGGCTCGGGCCGCTTCCAGCTCGCCGCGCGGGGTTGCCCGCAGGCTGCCGGCCAGCAGTTCGGCGCTGTAGGCACTGGTGTTGAGGGCGAAGGCCAGGCAGGTGCAGAAGGTTGCGCTGGACAGGTACGGCCACAGCGGGCTCTGGCGCACGGCTTCGAACTGGGCCAGGCCGTAGTAGATGAGGAACAGCTGCACCAGCATCGGCGTACCGCGGATCACGTAGGTGTAAAGCCAGGCGGGGTAGCGCAGCAGGCACCTGCGCGAAACCCGCATCAGCCCCAGGGGGATTGCCAGCGCCAGGCCGCAGGCCAATGAGATCAGCAGCACCTTGAGGGTCAGGGCAATGCCGTTCAGGTACAGCGGCAGGTTCTGCCAGATCAGCTGGTAGTCGAGCATCATCGCAGCGGCTCCCTTACAGCTCGGCGGCGTTGTAGCCGACCGAGTAACGTTGTCCCACACCGCGCAGCAGCACCAGCGACACACTGGTCAGCAGCAGGTACAGCGCCGCCACGGCGAGGAAAAAGGTGAATGGCTGGTGGGTGGCATCGGCCGCGTTCTTGGCCTTGAACATCATGTCCTGCAGGCCGATCACCGAGATCAGCGCGGTGGACTTGGTCAGCACCAGCCAGTTGTTGGTGAACCCCGGCAGCGCCAGGCGCACCATCTGCGGCAGGCTGATCCGCCAGAACACCTGCAGGCCGCTCATGCCATAGGCAGCGCCAGCCTCGGCCTGGCCCTTGGGGATGCCCAGGAAGGCACCGCGGAAGGTTTCCGACAGGTACGCGCCGAAAATGAAGCCCATGGTGCAGACCCCGGCGATGAAGGGGTTGATGTCGATGTACTGCGAGTAACCCAGGGCCAGCGCCAGGCGGTTGACCAGGTCCTGGCCGCCGTAGAACACCAGCAGGATCAGCACCAGGTCAGGGATGCCGCGCACCACCGTGGTGTAGACCTCGCCCAGCGCCGCCAGCCACTTGAGGGGGGACAGCCGGCAAGCGGCGCCGAACAGGCCCAGGCCGATGGCCACTGCCATGGCCAGCAGGGCCAGTTCGATGCTCAGCCAGGCACCCTCGAGAATGCTCGATCCATAGCCGTGAAGCATGATGAAAACCCTCGCAAGCCAGCGTTACTGGCCGTAGATATCGAACGGGAAGTACTTGCTCTGCACCTGCTGGTAGGTGCCGTTGGCGCGGATCGCGGCGATGGCGGCGTTGAGGCGCGCCAGGTTGGCGGTGTCGCCTTTGCGCACGGCGATACCGGCGCCACGGCCGAAGTACTGGGGGTCGCTGATGTCCGGCCCGACCAGGGCAAAGCCTTGGCCGGCGGGGGTCTTGATGAAGCTCTCCTCGGTGTTGACGATGTCGGCGAGGGTGGCATCCAGGCGCCCGGACACCAGGTCGAGGAAGGCTTCGTTCTGCGAGGCATAGCGCACCACTTCGACGCCCGCAGGCTCCAGTTGCTCGGTGGCGAAACGGTCATAGGTGGAGGCGCGCTGCACACCCACCTTGCGGCCCTTGAGGTCCACGGCAGGTACGGCGAGCTGGCTGCCGGCCTTCATCGCGAACTTGCCCGGCGTGTGGTAGTAGCGGTCGGTGAAATCGACCGACTTGAGGCGGTCTTCGGTGATCGACATGGACGACAGCACGGCGTCGATCTTGCGCACCTTCAGCGACGGAATCATCCCGTCGAACTCCTGGATCACCCACTGGCACTTGACCTGCATCTGCGCGCACAGGGCATTGCCGATGTCGTAGTCGAAGCCGGCAAGCTCGCCTTCGGGCGTGCGGTAGGAGAAGGGCGGGTAGGCCGCCTCGATGCCGATCCGCAGGCTTGCTTCTTCGGCGTGGGCGAGGGCGCTGCAGGCACAGAAGGCCAGTGCGCCGAGAAGTCCGGTCTTGTTCATTTTATCGACTCCGGTGGGTGGGCAATGCCGCCCGGCGCTGCATGGGCGAGGGGTCGGCGGAATTGAAATTGACACAATTAATTTCACAAATCAATACAGTGAAAATAAACATGTCAAAAAGGCGATGCCCGGTTCACCCTGGCGGCCGAGCGGGCACCGGCGCCCACCCCGACCCGAGGCTGTATCTCTTTGTATCCACCCCCGGCCTTTGCAACCTCGCTTACAAATACCGCTACCGATGGATACGCCTCGGATACATGCCTGGGGCCAAATGCGTCAGCCCGAACGAAAAGCCTGCCGGCGATGTCCGGGCCCTTCTGGCACAACCCAACCGCTATCGGAGCAACACATGCACAACACCAAGACTCGTATCGGCCTGCTCACCATCGCCCTGGTGGGCGGTATCAATCTCACTGCCTCGGCCTTCGCCGTGGAGGCGCTGCCCCAGGGCTACCAGGTCGCGGCCGCCGGCAAGGCCGCGGAAGGCAAGTGTGGCGAGGGTAAATGTGGCGCCGGCGCAGCCCAGGCCAAGGGCGCCCAGGCGGAAGGCAAGTGCGGTGAAGGCAAGTGCGGCGATGCCTCCTTCGCCCGTACCGACACCGACCACGATGGCCGTGTCTCGCGCGCTGAGCTGCTGGCGGTGGCGCCCAAGGCCAATGCCGAGTTCGACGCCATCGACGCCAACCACGACGGCTACCTGTCGGAAGGCGAGGTGTACCAGTTCCGCAAGGGCCAGTTCGACGCCAATGGCAAGCCATTCCCGGCCGACCTGTACAGCAAGCTGAGCCAGGCCAAGAACTGAACCTCGGCACTGGCCAAGGCACGGCGCCGGGCACCTGGCCCGGCCAAGCCTTCCCCTACCTTCGTGAAGGAGCAGCAGCATGACCCAGCAGACCACCATCCTTTACACCGCCCGCACCCACACCAGCGGTGGCCGCGACGGGCGCGGCCAGGCCATCGACGGCGAGCTTGACCTGGCCTTGAGCCCGCCCGGCTCCGGCCGCCCTGGCAGCAACCCCGAACAGCTGTTGGCCATTGGCTGGTCGGCCTGCTTCATCGGCGCCCTGCGCCGGGCGGGGCAGAAGCTCGAAGCACGCATACCAGAGGGGGTGGCGGTGGATGCCGAAGTCTCCCTGGGCCAAAGCGCCGACGGCGGTTTCATCCTGGCCGCCCAGCTGACCGTGCACTTGCCAGGCCTTGCGGACGCGCAGAAGAGCGCCCTGGTGGCGATGGCCCACCAGATCTGCCCGTACTCCAAGGCGACGCGTGGGAACATCGAGGTGAGCTTCGTCATTCCTTGAATGGCATGCCCCGCGCACCCTGCCCAGGGCGCGAGGTATCAATGCGCGTCGGCCGATGGCTGCGGCGGCGGCTGGACCTTGCGCATCAGGGGCACCAGCAGGGTGGCGATGGCAAAGCACAGCATGATCACCAGAAACGCATCGGCAAAGGTCAGCGTCTGTGCTTCGCGCCAGGTCAGGCCCCACAGCTGGTGCAGCGCCGCCTGGCCGGCGTCGAGGCTGTTCTGGCCCAGTGCCTGGGCGTTGTCGCGCCATTGCTCGAGCCAGCGGTTCATGCCCTCGTTACTGGCGTTCAGGTGTTCGGCCAGGCGCAGGAAGTGCAGGTTGGTGCGATCGTTGAGCACGGTCGCACAGGCCGCGATGCCGATTGCGCCACCGAGGTTTCGCATCAGGTTGAACAGGCCCGAGGCCAGTTTCAGGCGCGCCGGCGACAGTGCGCCCAGGGTCAGGGTCACGGTCGGCGGCACCGCCATCTGCTGGGCGAACCCGCGTATGGCCTGGGGCAGCAGCAGTTCCTTGGCGCCCCAGTCATGGGTGATCGATGAGAAGTCCCACATCGAAATGCCGAACAGCGCCAGCCCCAGCATCAGGATCCAGCGCAGGTCCACGCGGTTGGCCAGAAAGGCGTAAACCGGGATGGCCAGCAACTGGAACACCCCGGTGGAGAACACCGCCAGGCCAATGTCCAGCGCGCCGTAGCCGCGAACCCGGCCGAGGAACAGCGGCGTGAGGTAGATCGTGGCGAAAATCCCGATCCCGGTAATGAAGGAAAACAGGCAGCCCAAGGCAAAGTTGCGCTCGCGCAGGGCGCGCAGGTCAACAATGGGGTCGTCGATGTTCAGGCTGCGCCAGACGAACAACACACCGCAAATAGCGGCCACCCAGGCCGTGCTGGCGATGGTGCTGTCGCTGAACCAGTTCCAGCGCGGGCCTTCTTCCAGGGTGTATTCCAGGCAACCCAAAAACAGCGCCATCAAGCACATGCCCAGGTAGTCGGCGCCCTTGAGCAAGGCCAGGTTGGGGCGGTCGACCTTGACCAGAAGCGGCACGGCGATGGTGACGAACAGGCCGGGCACCAGGTTGATGTAGAACAACCAGTGCCAGGACGAGACATCGGTGATCAAGCCACCCACCGCCGGGCCCAGGGTGGGTGCAAGCGACGCGATGGCGCCGATCACCGAGGCGGCGATCACCCGTTGCTTGCCGCTGAAGTAGATGAACGCTGTGGTGAACACCAGCGGGATCATCGACCCGCCGAGCAACCCTTGCAGTGCGCGAAAGGCGATCATGCTCTGGATGTTCCAGGCCAATGCGCACAGCAGGCTGGTCAGGGTGAAGCCGGCGGCCGAGGCGGCGAACAGCCAGCGCGTGCTCATCACCCGTGACAGCCAGCCCGACAAGGGGATGACGATGATTTCCGCGATCAGGTAGGCCGTCTGCACCCAGGCGGTGTCGTCGGCGCCGGCCGAGAGCCCGCCACCGATGTCCTTCAGTGACGCCGAGACAATCTGGATATCGATCAGGGCAATGAACATCCCGACGCACATACAGGCAAAGGCCGTGACCTTTTGCGCGGGGCTGAGGGCGGGCAGTTCGCTGGTCACGGCCGGCCTGCCGACGCAACCCCAGGCAGGGGCTGGGGCCTGGTATCGACTTCGGCGAGCACCGACAGGCCTGGGCGCAGCGCGCCGAATTCGGCATCGCTGCCTGACAGGCGAACACGTACCGGCACCCGTTGCACGATCTTGGTGAAGTTGCCTGTTGCGTTCTCGGCGGGCAGCACGCTGAACTGTGCGCCCGTGGCCGGCGCAATACTCTCGACGTGGCCTTGGAAGGTGCGGCCCGGCAGGATGTCAGCGGTCACCCTGACCGCCTGGCCTACCTGCATGCGGGCGAGCTGATCCTCCTTGAAATTGGCGTCCACCCACAGGCCGTGGGCGGGTACCACCGAAATCAACTGGCTACCGGCGGCGGCATAAGCCCCCACCTTGGCCCGGCGGTTCCCCACATAACCGTCCACCGGCGCGCGCAGTTCGGTGTAGCCGATGTTCAGTTGCGCCTGCTGCCGGTCCGCTTCGGTCTGGGCCAGGGCCGCCAGGGCCTGCTCACGTTGGGTGCCGATCACCGCCAGTTGTTGGCGCGCCGCCAGCAGGCCGGCATCGGCGTGGGCGCGGTCGGCCAGCGCGGTTTTCCAGGTAGCCTCGACCTGCTGGGCGCTTTGCACCGACACCGCCTGGCTGTTCACCAGGGTCTGGTAACGGGCGCGGTCGTGCTGGGCCCGTTGCGCCTCGGCGCTGCGCGCGTCGATCTGGGCCTTTGCCTGGCTGATGATGGCCTGCTGCAGCAGCTCGACTGCATCCAGGTTGGCCAGGCGTGCCCGTTGCGCGGCCACGGCGCCATCGGCTTTGGCCAGTGCCGCCTGGTAGTCGCGCACATCGATGCTCGCCAGCAGGTCACCGGCTTTGACGAACTGGTTGTCCTGCACTGCGACTTCACTGATATACCCCGGCACCTTGGCGCTGATCACGGTAACGTCTGCGCCCACGTAGGCATCGTCGGTGTCTTCGATGAAGCGCGCGCTCGACCACCAGTGGCTGGCATAGCCCACGGCGCCGACCACCGCGAGCGCCAGCGCGGCCAGGCGCAAGGCCGCTTTTTTCCGGCCCGGCTTGTGTATCGTGGGCGGGGCGGACTGCTCGGGGGCGGGGGCAACGTGAGCGTTCATGGCGTTCAATCCTCTGCAGAGGCTTGGCTGGGGAGGGCGCTGGCCAGGGCATCGCCCTGGCGGTAGGCCCGCCCGGTTTCGGCGCGCCAATGGGTCAGCGGGTCGGCATCGGGCGAAATGCGCAGCCGATGGTCGTCCACGGTTATGGGCCGGCCGGTGTTGGTATCCACCAGCGCCAGGGCAACCGGCTCGCCGGTGTGCTCGTCGGCGAGGTAGACCTTCTTCGAGCCTTCGGCGTGCTTCGCCCCCCAGGCCATCAGGGTCAGGATCACCGGGCGCAGGTCGCGGCCGGCCTCGGTGAGCAGGTATTCGAAGCGCGGTGGGTTGTGCTGGTAGGGCTGACGCACGAGCAGGCCCGAGGCGATCAGATCATTGAGCCGGCGGGTGAGGGTGTTGCTGGCGATGCCCAGACTGTGCTGGAACTCATCGAAGCGGCGCAGGCCGTAGAAGGCATCGCGCAGGATCAGCAGGCTCCAGCCGTCGCCGATGTGTTCGAGGGCGCGAGCCACCGGGCAGGGCATAGGTTGGAAGCTGGCTTTCTTCATGGTTTTGACCTTGGGTGTCATGCCTTGGATGAAATGACTATCCTCCTGTAACTTTCATTATGCAAGTGACTATGCCAGCCGTGGCCTGTTGGCGTGGGCAGCGCGTGTTGCCGGCCGATCTGGCTTGTTTCGCAAAGTTTTTGATTTTTTTGAAAAAAACGCTTTACAGGTAGGTCTTCGATCACTAATATGCGCACCACACGACAGGCACATAGCTCAGTTGGTTAGAGCACCACCTTGACATGGTGGGGGTCGTTGGTTCGAGTCCAATTGTGCCTACCAAACAAAGCCCCGGTTTACCGGGCATCAAAAAAGGCGATCCGCAAGGGTCGCCTTTTTCGTTTTGGCCATCTGCCATGGCTTCCTTGGGCATCCGCGCCCAGGCGCACGGAAAAATATCTGACATGAAAATTTGACAAGGCCCCGTCCTTGGCTATTTTCAGCCGAGCGCCTGAATATCAAGGAAGATAAAAATGAGCGTCATCAGGATCAACGGACGATCGATCCACTATACGGATACCCTGCAAGGTGATGTCGCCCTGGTCTTTTCCCACGGCCTGCTCATGGACCGCAGCATGTTCGGCGCACAAGTCGACGCGTTGCGCGAGCACTACCGGGTCATCACCTGGGACCAGCGCGGGCATGGGCAGGCGGGGCCGAACCGTGAACCCTTCAGCCTGTGGGACAGTGCCGACGACCTGGCCGGGCTGCTGGACCATCTCGATATCCCCCAAGCCGTTCTGGTCGGTATGTCCCAGGGTGGCTATGTCAGCCTGCGCGCCGCGCTGCGCTACCCCGAAAAGGTCCAGGCACTGGTGTTGATCGCGACCCAGGCCGGGCTCGACGCGCCTGGGCAGCAGCAACTGTATGCGCAGTTACTCGACGCCTGGATGAACTACGCGTTGACCGATGCCCTGGCGCAAACCGTGGCGGGCTTCATCCTCGGTGACGACCCAGCGTTGGCCGCGCCGTGGATCAGCAAGTGGAAAACCCTCGACACCACCACCCTGGCCCTGAACTTCAAGGCCCTCGCCGAACGCGATGACCTGCTGCCCCAATTAACTCGCCTGCATCAACCGGCCCTGGTGATCTGGGGCGATGCGGACCGGGCCATCAGCCAGGACAAGGCCCTGCAACTCAAGGCGGGGCTGGCCCACAGCCAGTTCTCCAGCGTCGCCGGTGCCGCACATGCGGTGAACATGACCCACGCCGAGCGCGTCAACGCCGATATCCGCAGGTTCCTGTCCGACGCCGTGACCTAGGGCGAACGCCATATTCGCCCTTCGATGACCTGACTCCAATTACAAAAGCAACAGGACGTTGATATGGATATCCCCGAGGGTTTCAAACCGTTGTTTCGCAGCAGCCCGTTCCTCGACCTGCTGGGCCCGTTCCATTACCGCGAAAGCCACGAAGGCTTTACCGTGGGCATTCGTGTGCAGGAAAAACATGCCAATGCGCGCGGCCTGGCCCATGGCGGCCTGTTCATGGCCCTGGCCGACATTGCCCTGGGTTACAACGCCGCATTTTCCAAGGACCCGCCCTTGAAACTGGTGACCACCAGCCTGACCGCCGATTTCGCCGGCTCCGCCAAGGTCGGCGACTGGCTGGAGGCGACGGTCGACATCCAGAAAACCGGCAGCCGCCTGGTCTTCGCCAACAGCTATATCAAGGTCGGCGAGGAGCGCGTGGTCCGCGCCAGCGCCTCGTTCCTGGTGGCTGGCTGACCGTACCACCGGCTGCCGGCTGAGCGTCGGCCGCCCCCCAAAAAAAGTGCCATTCATCCTGAATCATGGAGTGATCGACATGGACAGTGCTGCGCGCGCGCCGGAAAACCTTTCCGGGGTCGAAGACCGACCCGAACGCAAGGACACCAAACGCAAAGCCATCAGCAGCCCGTACTTTCATCGGCTGCAACGCAAGCATTTCCTGCTGTTCGACGTGTTGCCCATCCTCGGCGTGGTCCTGGCGATCGCGCTGGCCTTCATTCACCCGGTCAGTGCCGTGGACATCGGCTTGTTCATTGCCTTCTGGGCCTTGTCGGGCATCGGTATCAGCGTCGGCTACCACCGCTATTTCACCCACCGTTCGTTCAAGGCCAAGCCGATGGTCGGCGCCGCGCTGACCGTGCTCGGCTCGATGGCGGGGCAGGGCGCACTGCTGTCCTGGGTCGCCATGCACCGGCGGCACCATGAGCTGAGCGACCAGCCTGGCGACCCGCACTCGCCGAACCTGCATGGCCCTGGCGTGGTGGCGGGCATCAAGGGCCTGGTGCACTCGCACTTCACCTGGATGAAGGAGCATGACTACCCCAACGTTGCCTACTATGCCCCGGACCTGCTGCGTGACCCGCTGGTGGCGCGCACCGCACGTCACTACTACAGCTGGGTCGCGCTGGGCCTGGTGCTGCCGGCCATCCTTGGCGGGTTGCTCAGCCAGTCCTGGTGGGGTGCGCTGACGGGCTTCCTGTGGGGTGGCGCCGTGCGCATGTTCGTCGTCGGCCACATCATCTGGTCGATCAACTCGCTGCTGCACCGCTTCGGCACCCGGCCTTACCAATCCCGCGACTTCAGCCGCAACGGCGGCGTGTTCGGCCTGCTGACGTTCGGTGAGGCCTGGCACAACAACCATCACGCCTTCCCCGAATCGCCCTCGTTCGGCCTGCAATGGTCGGTGTTCGACCCGGGCTACTGGGTGATCCGCGGCCTGAACCTGGCCGGCCTGGCCTGGGACCTGCGGGTGCCCAGCGCGCAGCGAAGAACCAGCCGTAAAAACAGAAAACTACAGCCACGCTAACAAGGAAGCTCGATCATGACCTCATTCGAAGTTGTCACCGCCGACAAGGACACCGTGGTTCACTGGTGCAGGGAACAGATCGGCCAGTTGCTCAACGCCCCCGCCAGCACTGTGGATGAACGCAAGGATTTCAGCGAGCTGGGCCTGGACTCGTCGCTGGCCGTATCGCTGCTGATCGAGATCGAGCAAGCCTACGGCGTCGAGATCTCCGCCGAGGAGCTGTTCGACAACCCCTCGATCACGGCGGTCGCCAGCCTGATCGTGGCGCGCAGCAGGAAGGCCTGACCATGAGCACCGCGCCTGCCGAGCAACGCCTGCACGCCGAGTCGCAAGCCATCCGTCATCACTATGACGTGGGCAACGACTTCTATGAACTGTGGCTGGACCCGACCTTGTCCTACTCCTGCGGGCGTTGGGTCGGCTGTGACACCCTCGAAAACGCCCAGCACAACAAGATCGCCTACCACCTCGACGCGATCGATGCGCCGCGTCTGCAGTCGGTGTTGGACATCGGCTGTGGCTGGGGCGGGGTGCTGCAGGCCCTGGAACGGATGCCCAACATCAACCGCGCCGTGGGCCTGACGCTGAGCGAGCAGCAGGCCCGGCATATCGAGGCCCAGCCCTGGGGCAAGGTCGCGGTGCACGTCAGCAACTGGCAGGAATATGCCCCCGAGCAGCCATTCGACGGGATCATTTCCGTTGGTGCCTTCGAGCACTTTGCCGCCCCCACCGACAGCATCGAGGAAAAGATCGCGATCTATCGCCGGTTCTTCTGCGCCTGCCGTGGCTGGCTCAAGCCCGGCGGCCTGCTCTCGCTACAGACCATCGCCTATGGCGCCATGGCCCGGGAGCAGGCCAGCCGATTCTTCAACGAGCAGATATTCCCCAACGCCGACCTGCCGACCTTGAGCGAGATCGCCGAAGCGGCGCAGGGCGTGTTCGAGATCGAGCGCGTCGAAAATGGTCGCCTGGATTACGCGCGCACCTGCGAGCACTGGTACCGGCGGCTGTCCGCCAACCGGGCGCTGGCGGTGGAGCGGGTGGGGGAAGAGGTGGTCAACCGCTACCTGCGCTACCTGAAGATGTCGGCCTATGGCTTCCAGTTCGGCAAGATCCAGTTGTTGCGGCTCCAGCTCCGCGCGCTGCGCTAATCCCTCTGATGGAAGGAAACTGTCGATGTCCGAAAGTGCCCAGAGTCAGCGATCCTGCGCTGACAAACCCTTGCAACTGCCGCGTTTCAACCCGTTCAGCGCCGAGTTCCGCGAGACGCCCTACCGGGTCTACAGCCAGCTGCGCGAACACAACCCGCTGCACAAGGTGCTGGGCATGTGGGTGGTCACCCGGCATGCCGATGTCATGGGCATCCTGCGTGACCGCAGTTGCAATGCCAGCATCATTCCCCAGCAGGTGGACAACCAGGCGGCCAGGTTTGGGCGCGACAATGCGCCTTTCCAGCGCCTGGCCTACAAGTCGATCGTGTTCACCGAGAACCCTGACCACAATCGCCTGCGCAAGCTGATGAACATCGCCTTCAGCGCCAAGGCGCTGGACCAGTTGCAGGCGACCCTAGACGGCATGGTCGAGGACCTGCTGGCCGAGGGTTACCGGCATGGCGGCCTGGACATAGTCGCCGGCCTGGCCCAGCCCTTGCCGTTGCGTATCATGTGCCACTGGGTCGGGCTGCCGAGCGAGATGCACGCCACCATCGACGCCTGGACCCATGCCATTCGCTTCCTGCTCGAGCCGGGGTTGATGGTCAAGGACGATTTCGAGAAGGTCAGCGCCGTGCTCGATGACTACATGGCCTACCTCTCGACGGTGATCGACGAACGCAGACGGGCGCCCCGGCAGGACCTGATCAGCCAGCTGCTCGACCTGCAACTGGACGGCGACCGGCTGAACCAGGAAGAGCTGATCTTCGTCTGCATCATGTGCTTCGTGGCCGGCAACGAAACCACCAAGAGCCTGATCGGCAACGCCATCCACGCCTTGCTCGAGCACCCGGCGCAATACCGCTTGCTGCAACAGCGCCCGGAGCTGGTCGCCGGCAGTGTGCAGGAAGCGCTGCGTTACGAGACGCCGTTGCAGCACACCAAACGCCTGGCCACCCGCGACCTGGTGCTGGACGGCCAGCCGATCAAGGCCGGCGAGCAGATCCTGCTGTGCCTGGGATCGGCCAACCGGGACGAGCGGGTGTTCGCCGATGCCGAGGCGTTCAATATCGAACGCAAGACCAAAGGCCACCTGGCATTCGGCTACGGCATGCACGGCTGCCTGGGCGCCTTGCTGGCCGAGCGCCAAGCCGAGGCGGTGATCGGGCGCTTGCTGCAAGGGCCGCCAATGCTGCGCGGTGGCGCCACGCCCAGCTGGCAGTCGGGCAGCTTCATCGTGCGCAGCCTGGCGGCCCTCGATGTCCAGTTCGCCTGACGCAGTGGGGCGGCCGAACATGCACGGGCAAGAGGTTTCACTGGTGTGCTTCCCCCATGCCGGCGGCAGCAACGCCACCTACAACGCGTGGGGGGCGCGCCTTGGGCCGGGCATCCAGCGGCTGCGGCCGGGCTGCTTCGACAGCCACGGGCAACGCGCCGGCTTCAGTACACTCGACGGCCTGGCCATGCATATCGCCGGGCAACTCGCCGGCCAGCCCGCACCGCTGGTGTTCTATGGCCACAGCATGGGGGCGATCCTGGCCTACGAGGTGGCGCGCCTGCTGGCGCGGGACAACCCGTGGCAGGTGGCACACCTGTTCGTCTCTGGGCGACGCGCGCCGCAGTTGGCCGCGCGGCTTGCGCCGGTTCACCAGCTGGCCGATCACGCTTTTATCGAGGCTTTGCGCGCCTACGGCGGGGTGCCTGCAGCCTTCGATGGCAACAGCCGCCTGCTGCACAGCCTGGTGCCGGTGATTCGCGCCGACCTGGCGCTGGTCGAAACCTACGGTTTTACCCCCCACCCGCCGTTGCAGTGCCCGATCACGGCGATCCACGCCACGGATGACCGGGTCGTGGTGGCTGACGAGCTCATGGCCTGGCAGCACAGGACCTGCGCCGCGTTCGAGTTCCAGGCCTGCGACGGCGGCCACTTCTTCCATGTCGAACAGCCGCAGCGGCTGGTCGACCTCCTGCAGCGATCATTCGCCAGGCCACTCGACAGGAGCCTTGCATGCGCGCCATCCCATTGATCACCGACTGCCTGGACCAGCACAGCCAACACTGCCCGGACAAGCCGGCCTACCTGTTCCTGGGTGAAGGCTTGCAGGTGGAACGCCAGCTCACCTTCGCGCAGTTGCGCACGGCGGCCAGGCACTTCGCCGGGCAACTGCTCACCCAGGCGCGGCCGGGTGACCGGGCGCTGTTGATCCTGCCGCCCGGGCTGGATTTCATCGTGGCGTTCTTTGCCTGCCTGTACGCCGGGGTGGTCGCCGTGCCTTTGTGCCCGCCCAATAAAAGGCGCTCGCAGCGCACCCTTCAAGGCATCGTCGAGGACTGTTCGCCGCGGTTGGTTGTCACCGTCAAGGTGCTCGGCGATGCGCTCGAAGGCCAGGGCGCGCGCGAAGGCTTGGTCTGGCTGGCCATGGACAGCCAAGACCTGCCCGAGCCAGTGCCGCTGTGCGCACCAGCAGCCGACCTGAACACCCTGGCCTTCATCCAGTACACCTCTGGCTCCACCAGCGCGCCGAAAGGGGTGATGGTGAGCCACGGCAACATCGCCGCCAACCAGGCGATGATCTGCCAGGCATTCGGCCACAACCCGGACTCCACGGTGGTCGGCTGGGTGCCGCATTACCATGACCAGGGCCTGATCGGGAACATCCTGCAGCCGATGTTCGTCGGCGCCACCAGCGTGCTGATGTCGCCGGTGACGTTCATGCGCTGGCCGTTGCGCTGGTTGCAGGCGATTTCCAGGTACCGGGCGCACTCCAGCGGCGGCCCCAACTTCGCCTTCGCGGCCTGTATCAAGGCCTTGGCCCGCGAGCCGGACATCGAGCTCGACTTGCGCAGCTGGCAGGTCGCTTTCAACGGCGCCGAACCCATCCAGGCCGAGACCCTGAACGCCTTCCAGGCGGCATTCCAGCGCCATGGCCTACGCCGCGAGGCGATCTATCCCTGCTATGGCTTGGCCGAGTGCACCCTGCAGGCGTGCGGCAGCGATAAGGGCAGGGGCCCAGTGACCCTCACGGTTGACCCCGAGGCCTTGCGCGACGGCCGTATCCTGCTGGCGTCGCGGGGCCAGACCCTGGTCAGCTCCGGCCGTGCGATGGCCGGTTCGCAGGTGGCGATCGTCGACCCTGGTTCAGGCAACGCCCTGGCAGCCTGCACCATCGGCGAGGTGTGGATCAGCGGCCCGCATGTCGCCCAGGGTTACTGGAACCAGCCCGCGCTGTCCGCGCAGACCTTCTGCAACCCATTATCGGGGGCCATTCAGGCACCTTATTTACGTACCGGGGACCTGGGCTTCATCCACCAGGGCGAGCTATACGTAACCGGGCGGATGAAAGACGTGATGATCATTCGCGGCAAGAACTACTACCCGCATGACATCGAACACAGCGTTTCGGCTGCCCACCAGAGCCTCGAGGATTCGGCCTGCGCGGTGTTCGCCGTGGCCGGTGCCGAGGAAAAAGTCATCGTGGTGCAGGAAGTTCGCCGTGAATGGCGCAAGAAGATCGTGCTGGACGAAGTGATCTCGATCATTCGCCAGGCGGTGGTCAGCCACAACGACATCACCCCCCACGACATCGTGCTGCTGATGCCCGGCAAGCTGCTCAAGACCAGCAGCGGCAAGGTCATGCGCAGCGCCATGCGTACCCAGTACCTGGATCAGACTCTCGAGCGGCTGCAGGGTTAGCAGCGCTTCTCAGGCCAACGACAAGGAACGACACCATGCAAGAGTTCACTGCAAGCAACCCGGACTACGACGCCCATGTGCAAGCCGCAGTGCTGAGCATGCCGGCGGCCAGGCTGCTGGGCTTTCACTACAACTACCTCAAGCCGGGCTACTGCGAGATCGAGCAGCCCACGCGCAAAGAGCTGACCCAGCACAACGGCTACCTGCAGGGCGGCATCATCGGCACCTTGGCCGACTTCGCCGCTGGCTCGGCCGCAGGGACCTTGCTGCCGCCCGGCTGGGTCAACATGACCACCGACTTCACCGTCAAGCTGATCGCCCCGGCGGACGGCGAGCAGGTGCTGGCCAGGGGCCGGGTGATCAGCGCGACGAACAACACCACAGTGGCCGCGGCCGAGCTGTTCGCCATCAAGCAAGGCAAGGAAACCCTGTGCGCCACGGCGCTGGTGACCTTGCGCAACATCCCGCTGCGGGCGTGAAGCCAGGCCTGTGTTTCATCGATTGCATGAACTGACCGCCGGCTGGGCCTGCGCCGCAGGCCTCACACCGGCAGGCTTGTATACGGCTGCTCTTCCCCAGGGCTGCGGGCGAACTCGCGCTTGTACTCGCGGCTGAACTGCGAGGTGCTCTGGTAGCCGACCCGGTGCGCCGCCTGGGCCACGCCCAGGCCTTCGCCGATCAGCATCTGCTGGGCCTTGAGCAGGCGCAGGCGCTTGAGGTACTGCATCGGCGCCAGGTCGGTGCTGCGCTTGAAGTGCTCGTGGAAGGTCGACACGCTCATGTTGGCCCGGCTGGCCAGCTCTTCCACGCTCAGGGCTTCGGCGTAATGCTCGCGCAAGAAGGCCAGGGCGGCGCCGATGCGGGCGAAGTGCCCCTGCTGTTCGACCAACGCCCGCAACACCCCGGCCTGTGGCCCGCGCAAGGCGCAATAGAGCACCTCGCGCACCCGTGCCGGGCCCAGCACCTTGGCGTCCAGTGGGTCCTGCAGGCACTGCAGCAGGCGTTCGACGCTGTCGCGCATGGCCGCGTCCAGCGCCGCCGAGCTCATCGACTGCGGGGTTTGCACCTGCACCGGCGCATCCGGTGCCAGGTTCATGCTTTGCACCAGCTCCCCCAACTGCGCCCGGTCGATATCCACCGATACACCCAGCAGCGGCGCCTCCGGGGTGGCGAAGGTTTCGCACATGAAGGGGACCGACAGCGCCTGGATCAGGTAATGCCCGGCCCCGTATTCCAGGGTGCGCGGGCCCAGGCGCGCCAGTTTGCTGCCCTGGGCCAGGATGATCAGGCTGGGCTCGTAGATCTGCGGGCTGCTGGCCACGTAGTGGTCCCAGGTCAGCACCTTTACCTGAGGCAGCATGGTTGGCACGAAGCCTGGGCGCGTGGCGAGGCCGCGGATCAATGAGCAGAGCGTGGCGTTGGCATCCACATGGCGGGTGAGGTGCATGGTCAACCTGGGCAGAGAATCGGACAGTGGCATCTTCGCAGAATCGCAGTTCAGCGCCAGAGGTGGCCTGGCGATTCCGGAGAATCAGGCATGCATGCCGGAGGATCGGCGATGGGCGAGGGCGGTTTGGGCGCCCAAAATGCGCCGCCTGAATCGTTTCACTTTTCGAGGTTCCCCATGTACAACGCCATCGGCTACGCCGCCCAGACCCCTAGCAGCCCTCTGGCTCCCATGACCTTCCAGCGCCGCAGCCCGCGCGCCGATGACGTTGCCATCGAAATCCTCTACTGCGGCGTGTGCCACTCCGACATTCACCAGGCGCGCAACGAGTGGGGCATTGCCGTGTACCCGCTGATGCCGGGCCACGAGATCGTTGGCCGGGTCACTGCGGTGGGCGAAAACGTCAGCCGCTATCAGGTCGGTGACCTGGTCGGCGTGGGCTGCATGGTCGACTCCTGCCGCCACTGCGAGGCCTGCCGCCAGGACGTCGAGCAGTACTGCCTGCAAGGGCCAACCATGACCTACGCCACCCCCGACCGTGTGGACGGCAGCAATACCATGGGCGGCTACTCCAACAGCATCGTGGTCAGCGAACACTTCGTGCTGCGCATCCCCCAGGGCCTGGACCTGGCCAGCGCAGCGCCGATTCTGTGCGCCGGCATTACCACCTACTCGCCCCTCAAGCACCATGGCGTCGGCCCCGGCCACAAGGTCGGTGTGCTGGGCATGGGTGGCCTGGGCCACATGGGCATCAAGTTCGCCAAGGCGCTGGGCGCCGAAGTGACCCTGTTCACCCGCTCGGCGAGCAAGGCCGAAGAAGCCCGCCGCCAGGGCGCCGACCATGTGATCGTGTCCACCGATGCCGAGCAGATGCGTGCCGCTGCCGGGCGTTTCGACTTCCTGCTCGATACCATTCCGGTGCAGCATGACCTCAATCCTTACCTGGAAACCTTGGCGTTCGGTGGCGTGCATATTCTGGTCGGGCTGATCGAGCCGGTCGATCCGCCGGTGCATGCCGCCAACCTGGTGATGAAGCGCCGGGTGCTGGCCGGGTCGTTGATCGGCGGGATCGCTGAAACCCAGGAGGTGCTTGAGTTTTGTGCCGAGCATGGGATCAGCTGTGATATCGAGATGCTCGATATCCGCAACATCAACCAGGCGTATGAGCGGATGATCGTCGGGGATGTGAAGTATCGGTTTGTGATCGACATGGCGACTTTGCAGGCCTGATCGAATCGCGGGGCAAGCCCGCTCCCACGACAGCACTGATAGTCGTGGGAGCGGGCTTGCCCCGCGATTGCGTTGTTGTGTCTTGCCATGGCGGCGCCCTGTGGTTGTGACACCCGGCCTCGATGCGTACCATGCCCGGCATCCTTCCAATAACAACACGTGCGTCAACGGCCCTGATCCCTGGCCGCCGACGCGCGCCCTGTTGCCTTGCCCGCGGAGAAACACCCCTTCACATGAATGGCCCCGTACCTACCACAATGCCGCCCACCGCCGGCACCGGCAGCTGGCTGAGCGTCATCGCCCTGGCGCTGGCGGCGTTCATCTTCAACACCACCGAATTCGTCCCGGTGGCGCTGCTCAGCGACATCGGCCGCAGCTTTGACATGACCACCGCGCAGGTCGGCCTGATGCTGACCATCTACGCCTGGGTGGTGGCGCTGGCCTCGCTGCCGATGATGCTGATGACCCGCAACATCGAGCGCCGCCGCCTGCTGTTGCTGGTGTTCCTGGTGTTCATCGTCAGCCATGTGCTGTCGTGGCAGGCGCAAAGCTTCGCCATGCTGCTGGTCAGCCGCATCGGCATCGCCCTGGCCCACGCGGTGTTCTGGGCGATCACCGCGTCGCTGGCGGTGCGGGTGGCGCCGCCGGGGCAACAGGCCAAGGCGCTCGGGCTGCTGGCCACCGGCACCACCCTGGCCATGGTCATGGGTATCCCGCTGGGGCGGGTGGTGGGTGAGGCGCTGGGCTGGCGGGTGACCTTCCTGGGCATCGCCGGGGTGGCGCTGGCGACCATGCTCTGCCTGATGAAATCGCTGCCGCTGCTGCCCAGCCAGAACTCGGGCTCGCTGCGCAGCCTGCCGATCCTGTTCAAGCGCCCGGCGCTGGTGATCACCTATGTGCTGGTGACGCTGGTGATCACCGCGCAGTTCACGGCCTATAGCTACATCGAACCCTTCGCCCTGCACGTGGCGCAGATCGGCGGCGAGCGCACCACGCTGCTGCTGTTGCTGTTCGGTGGCGCGGGCGTGTTCGGTTCGCTGCTGTTCAGCCGCTACAGCGATCGCTTCCCCCATGGCTTCCTGGTCGGTTCGATCGGTGCGCTGGTGGCGTGCCTGCTGTTGCTGTTGCCGCTGTCGGGCAACTTCTACCTGTTCGCCGGCCTGAGCATGGTCTGGGGCATCGCGATCCTCAGCTTCAGCCTGTCGCTGCAATCCAAGACCCTCAAGCTCGCCTCGGATGCCACCGATGTGGCCATGGCGCTGTTCTCGGGCATCTACAACATCGGCATCGGCGGTGGTGCACTGCTGGGCAGTATCGTCAGCAGCCAGACGAGTGTGGCGAATATCGGCATGGTTGGCGGGGGCGTGGCGGTGGTCGGGCTGCTGCTGGCAGCGGCCAGCACCCGGCGCTTCCGTGAGGCGCTGGGCGGGGCCTAGCCCCCGAGGTTCAGCGCGGCCTCTTTCAGCCAGACCCGCGCGCCCTGGCTGCCGGCCTTGAGTTCGACGGCCTGCCCCGCCGGCAGGCGCATCCAGCTCCAGGTCGGCAGGCTGCCCGCCGAGCCGTGCAACTGGCCACCCAGTACCAGCAGCTCCAGCCCACGGCCACTGTCCCAGCGGCATGTATCAGCCGGCTGCAGCACTTCCAGCCAGACCCGTTCATGGTCATTTTCAAACAGCGTCCCGCCCTGCGCGGGTAACTGCATCACCAGCGCCTGGCGATCCTGCGGATGGAACTGGCGCAGGCGCACGAAGATCACACAGCCTTCGCTGGCGCCCGGGGCATGGGCGCTGCCCGGCGGGTTGCGCACGTAGCTGCCCACCGGGTAACGGCCGTGCTCATCCTCGAACACCCCGTCCAGCACCACGAACTCCTCGCCGGCACCGTGCACATGGGCACTGAAACGGCTGCCCGGCGCATAGCGCACCAGCGAGGTGGCCCGCGCCTGCTCGCCGCCGACCCGGTACAGCATGCGCCGCTCGACGCCGGGCAGTGGGCTGGGCAGCCACGGCAATGCGGCGCCGTGCACGGTCACGGGGCGGGACAGGTCGGCGTTCAGTTGCAGGTCGTGCATGCTGGCTCCCGTCAGCGCAGGAAGGGGTTGCGCAGACGCACCCAGACGACCGCCGGCAGGGCCATCAGCAACCATTTGAGGTAGCGGTTCACGTCGTACTGTTCGCAGGCCACGCCGATGACGGTGCACACCACCACCACCGCGAGGAACTCGATCATCTTGTGCATCGGTTGCTTTCCATCATTGGCACAAAGGAGGGCGCGCACTTTACCAGTTGGCAAGCCAGCATAGCGCCGTTGCATATCGCCGTAACATTTTCACGCTTTACAGTTGAGCGTGCCCAGCTACTGTCCTGGCAGTTTCATCAGCCAAGGACGCGCCACCATGCCTACTCACAACGGCGGCTGCCTGTGCGGCCGTGTCCGCTTCAGTGCTCGCGGTACGCCGCGGTTTCCCCACACCTGCTCCTGCCACATGTGCCAGCGCCACTCCGGCAGCCTTACCCTGTGCTGGGTGGAGTTCGACAAGGCCGACGTGTCGTGGACCGGGGAGGGCGGGGCGCCGAGCCTGTATCGCTCATCCGAAGGCTCCAGCCGCGCCTTCTGCCCGACCTGCGGCAGCTCCCTCGGCGCCATCGACGATGCGCCAACGGTGGCCTTGCTGCTGGGCTGTTTTGACGCGAAAGGGGCAGATGCCTTTCGGCCGACCGCGCATTCGTTCAGCACCTCGCGGCCACGTTGGTGGACGCCCGGCGCTCGCACTGACACCCTGTGAGCGGCTAGCCCAACCAACACGTCATGGAAGATCGCAATGCTCAAGCGCAACAGCCTGGTCCCCGAACTGATCGTCAGCGACCTCGAGGCCAGCCTCGGTTTCTGGGTTTCACTGCTGGGTTTCGACATCGCCTATCAACGCCCGGAACAGCGGTTCGCCTACCTGGACCTGAACGGCTCGCAGGTCATGCTCGAACAGCTCGACCCCGATGACAACTGGCTTACCGGCCCAATGGAGAAACCCCTGGGGCGGGGCATGCACCTGCAGATCGACGTGGTGGCGGTCGAGCCACTGATCGAGCGTCTCGAGCAGCAACGCTGGCCGCTGTTCAGGCCTTGCGAGGAGGTGTGGTACCGGGTGGGCGAGGCTGAAGTGGGGCTGCGCCAGTTCCTGGTACAGGACCCCGACGGCTACCTGATCAGGCTGGCACAGTGGCTGGGTGAAAGGCCCGTTCAAGTGACGTCGTGCTGTTCCCTTGAGTGACTGGGGCTGCAACGCAGCCCCAGTTGACGCGATGCCAGTGCCCGACTTGCCGAGGTTGTGCGGCCTGCGGCCAACCTCATGAAAGGCGCTATCCTTGCCCCATGACCAACCAACCTCCACTACGCCACCCATGCCCACCAGGCGCCTGTGACTGCGGCCGCGAGCAGCTGCTCGACGGCCCGGCCGAAGGGCGGCGCATCCTGCTGCTTACCCGCGAGGAAGAAAAGCGTCTGGTCGAACGCCTGGAAAACCTCAAGGACCTCGACGACCTCCACCATCTACAAGGGCGCCTGTACCAGAACCTCGGCATCCGCGTGCACATCGCCCCCGGCTACAACGAGGTACGCACCATGCGCGGCATCGTCATCGAGCTGGAGGCGCTGCCTGGCCTGTGCCGCAAGACCCGCCAGGCGATCCCCGCCGCCATCCGCCGTGGCCTGGAGCGCAATCCGCAGGTGGCGTATCGCCTGCTGGATGCCCATGACCTGCTGGGTGGCACCTAGCGCATCGCCGCCAGCTTGATCCCGAACCCTACCAGGCAGGCACCCGCCAACCGCTCCAGCAGGTTGCTGACCCGCGGGCTGGCACGCATGCGCTCGGCGAGGTGGTGGGTGAGCAGCACGGCCACCAGGCCGTAAAGCAGGGTCAGCGCTGCGACGGTCACCGCCATGAAGCCGAAGGTCAGCATGCCCTGGTGTTTCACCGGGTCGATGAACAGTGGGAAGAACGCCATGTAGAACATGATCGCCTTGGGGTTGAGCAGGGTGATCATCATGGTCTGGCGCAGGTAGCGTCCGCCGGCCATGCCACTGTCGCGCGGCGCCGCGCCGGGCTTGCTCAGCACCATGCGCAAACCGAGCCAGGCCAGGTAGGCGGCGCCGGCCCACTGCACCACGTGGAAGGCTGCCGGGTACGCGGCCAGCAAGGTGGCCACGCCGGCCACCGCCAGCCACATCAGCACCTGGTCACCGAGGATCACCCCGAAGGTGGCGGCCAGCCCGCCCTTGATGCCGCCCTTGCCGGTGGCGGTAATCAGGGCGAAGTTGCCGGGGCCGGGGATCGCCAGCAGGATCAGGAACGCAATCACGAAAGCGCCGTAGTCGGTCACGCCGAGCATGGGGGAGTTCTCCAGGTGCGGGGTTGGCGGGCAGAAGACGATATATGCCATCATCCGCGGCGCTTGCAAAGCCGCAACATCACAAGGAGGTGAGGATGGCGTTTTCAACCGATGAACGTGAGCAACTGCTGGCGGTCAAGGGCGTCGGCCCGACCGTGCTGCAGCGCCTGGAACAGCTCGGCTACAGCTCGCTGGCACAGTTGGCCCAGGCCGACGCCCGGCAGATTGTCGAAGCCGCCGCCAGCCTGGTCGGCTCCAGTTGCTGGAAGAACAGCCCCCAGGCCCGCAGCGCGATCCAGGCCGCCATTGCACAGGCCAAGTCATCGACCGGTGTACCCGGCTAATTTTCCCCAGCCGCTTTTCGTTTCTATGAGAGCCACGCTGCGCCCCGCGCATTCGGCCCTCATCATCCAAGGAGACAGGCAATGACTTCCGTTTTCGACCGCGACGACATCGTGTTCCAGGTAGTGATCAACCACGAAGAGCAATATTCCATCTGGCCCGACTACAAGGCCATCCCCAATGGCTGGCGCGCGGCCGGCAAAAGCGGCCTGAAGCAGGACTGCCTGGCCTGGATCGACGAAGTCTGGACCGACATGCGCCCGCTGAGCCTGCGCCAGCAGATGGCCGCAGCCGCCGCGCAGTGAGCACAGTGAACCTGCTGTGCCTGCCGTACTCCGGGGCCAGCGCCATGGTCTACAGCCGCTGGCGGCGCAAGCTGCCGGCCTGGCTGCAGGTGCGCCCGGTGGAGCTGCCGGGCCGCGGCGCGCGGCTGGGCGAGGCGCTGCACACCGACATGCAGGCCCTGGCCCGGCAACTGGCCAGCGAACAACGCCTGGCGGCCAACACTCCCTACGCCTTGCTCGGGCACAGCCTGGGGGCGCTGGTGGCCTTCGAGCTGGCCCACGAGCTGCAGGCACTGGGCTGCCCGCCACCCTTGGCGCTGTTCGCCTGCGGCACGGCGGCCCCGACCCGGCGCGAGGACTATGACGGCGCGAACTGGCGCGAGCCGAAAAGCGACGAAGCGCTGCTGGCCGAGCTGCGCAAGCTGGGCGGCACGCCCGAGGAAGTGCTGGCCAACCAGGAGCTGATGAGCCTGACGCTGCCGGTGGTGCGTGCCGACTTCCTGCTGTGCGGCCGCTATGCCTACCGTCAGCGGGCGCCGTTGCACTGCCCGCTGCATGTGCTCGGCGGCGACACCGACCGCGCCAACGCCGAACAGCTGCAGGCCTGGCGCCGCGAGTCCCAGGGCGAGTTCAGCCTCGAGATGTTCCCCGGCGGGCACTTCTTCATCCACGAACATGAAGACCGTGTGCTGGGCGCGCTTACCGGTGCGCTCGAGCCGTTGCGGCTCACCGCCTGATTGACGTCACCCCTTGCCTGGGCGAGGCTTGTCGCCTGCGTGGCGTCACGGCCACGGTTTTCCAGGCAAGGGGCTGACAATGCTGATCGATTCAACACGCGCCACGCTGCTGGTGGTCGACATCCAGGAAAAACTCATCGGCGCCATGAGCGACCCCGCAGGCACCGAGGCCCGAGCGCGCTGGTTGCTGGCAGCGACCGCCGACCTGGAGCTGCCTACGGTGATTTCCGAGCAGTACCCAAAAGGCCTTGGCCACACCCTCGAATCCCTCAAGGCGGCTGCGCCAAGCGCCGTCATCGTCGAGAAGACCCACTTTTCCTGCGTCGCCGCCGACTGCCTGCCGGCCAGCCTGCTGGACCGTGAGCAGGTGATCGTGTGCGGCATGGAAACCCACGTCTGCGTGCTGCAGACCGTGCTCGGCCTGCTCGCCCTGGGCAAGCAGGTGTTCGTGGTCGAGGACGCCTGCGACAGCCGTACCGCCGCCAGCAAGGCCGCAGGCCTGGCACGCATGCGCGCCGCCGGGGCACAGATCGTCACCCGCGAGATGGTGCTGTTCGAACTGATGGGCAGCGCCAGCCACCCGCTGTTCCGCCATATCAGCAAGACCTACCTGGTGGGTGAACAACCCTGATGGTTGGCCTCGCTAAGACGCGGCCAGCAGCCCACCGGCATAGCCCTCGTTGCAGGCGTTGTCGGTGGCGGCTGTTTGTCTGCTGATGATGTTTGTAAGAACTCCACTACAGCCAAATGGGAAAGCGCCCTCATTCCGCCGGGGTGGTTCCTGACTCCTTCAAGTGCCACCGCCTGAGTATCGTCTCTCGCCACGATTCAGGCTGACTGATGGCTGGCCCAACTGAGTAATCCGTTGCGTGCCCGGCGCGCCGGGCACCATGGCTGCGACCTGGTATGCAACTTCTCTGTGCTGCGCAATCGATCTGCCTGGATGCCCTTGATGATCAGGTACCAGGAGCAGCGATTCCATGCCCGGAAGGTCTTGCGACACCCTTGTGAAGCCCTGCGCCTTGCAGGTGGCGATCACCCCGTTGGCCGAAATCCAGGCCAAGGACGTCGGCCGTGGCGCCGCAGTGTTCGACGCCTGGCTGCGGGAAGTCAGTGCCGGCCATGCCACCCTCGAGCGCCTCAAGGCCGTCGCCGGCAATGTGCCGGTGGCGGGCAACAGCATCGCCCTGATCGAAGCACTGGGCGCTATCGCTACCCTGGCCCGCAGCAAGGTGCCCGACCCGCTCGACTGCGCCACCTTTGCCCTCAATCTGATCGGCCTGGTCACCTCGCCCGCCGGTGAAGCGCCGGCGCGCATGAGCTTGCGGCCGATGCTGTTGTTCGTGCGCCAGGAGGGTAAGCAGGTGCTCGACGATGCGTCGGTCGAACTGCTGGCCGGCCACCTCAACGCCGATATCGTCGGCAGCCTTGATAATTTCGTCAGCCAGGCCGCCGGCAAACTCACGGGCATCCTGGCCGAGGCCGCCACCCTCGGCGAGCAGATCATCCTCGACATTGCCAGTGGCCTGGCCACCCTGGCCGAAGGCGCCGGCCCAAAACACGCCCGCCTGGCATCCGCCACGAGCAGTGCGCTGATTCACAACCCGCTGGCCACGCTCGACAACTACCTGGCCGGTGCCTTTAGTGCCTACAAGAGCGCCGGCAAGGGGATGACCAGCGCCGACGTCAGCCCCACCCTCAGCGCAGCAGCCAAAACCGAACTGCTCGCCCACAGCGCGCACCTGCGCACCTTGGCCCCACTGATACGCGGCATGATCCTCAAGCTGGGCGATGCCGGCAGCCCCGGCTCCATCGAAGCCCTGAGTCAGATTCTGGCCAGCAGCGTCAAGCAGTGGCGCCAACGCAACCCCCAGGTGGTGGCAGCCAACATCAAGCCCGGCGGCACCTGCAAGGCCCGCCACCAGCTGGCCGAAGGCAAGCTGGAAACCCAGAAAGAGCAGGCGCCCGCGTTCCAGGCCGCCAACCCGTGCAAGAACGGCGCCCCGGCCAACACCTGCAACAGCATCAACTTTGCCCTGGGCAGCGAGACCCTGCAGCACACCGATTTCAGCCTGCCCGGCCCGTTCCCGATCACCTGGACCCGCACCTACCACTCGCGCCTGGCCGCCCTCGACAGCGCCAGCCTCGGCGCCCGCTGGATCACCGCCTTCACCACCTGCATCGATGTGCAGGACGATGGCTTGCTGCTGCACGATATCGACGGCCGCAGCCACGCCTACCCGCTGCCCAAGGTCGGCAAAACCCATTACGACGCGGTCGAGTACCGTGGCCTGACCCGCACCACCGACACCCAGCTCATCCTCTCGCGCGGCCAGGAGCGCCACGAGACCTACGAGCGTGTTGGTGAGCGCTTCCACCTGGTGCATATCGTCATGCGCAACGGCGTCGGCGCGATGT
>NZ_JBMOWQ010000231.1:0-42519 GCF_049310485.1 Pseudomonas sp. GZD-209 | reverse complement strand
CTGGGAAGCCAACCGCGCCCGCGAGAAAGCCAATGGCAAGCTGCAGAACAGCCGCCAGAGCCTGTACGACCTGGACAGCGAACAGCTGCTTGGCAGCGGCAAGAACGAATACAAGCAGCTGATCGAAGCGCGCCTGGGGCTGAACTTCGAACAGTTCACCCGCGCGGTAATGCTGGCCCAGAGCGAGTTCGGCGCCTTCCTCAAGGCCGACGACAAAGAGCGCAGCGAGCTGCTGGAAAAGCTCACCAACACGGCGATCTACACCCGCCTCGGCCAGCGCGCCTTCAGCAAGGCGCGGGAAACCGGCGAACGCCACAACGACCTGAAGAAGCAGGCCGAGCACCTGCTGCCGATGGCAAGCGACGCCCGCGCCCTGCTCGACCAGCAACTGGAGCAGGCCCAGCAGCAGTTCAAGGCCGACCAGGCCCGCCAGCGCCAGCTGGAACAGCAGCGCGTCTGGTTCGACGAACAACGCCAGCTGCAAGCCCAGCACGGCGAAGCCCATGCAGCCTTGCAAGCCGCCGAGCACAACTGGCAACAACTGGCCGAACCACGCCTCGACCTGCAGCGCCTGGAACGCCTTGCACCGCAGCGTCACCAGTTCCATCGCCAGCAGGATCTGGCCGGGCAGTTGGCGCCGCTGGCCGTGGCGATTGCCGAACAGCAGCGCCAACAAGGCGAACTGCATAGCCGCACCAGCGAACTCGAGCAGGCACTGGAAACGGCGCGCCAGGCCCTGGCCCAGCATCAGGCCCAGCACAGCGATAACGCCCCGCGCCTGCGCCAGGCATTCGCCGCCCAGGGCGACCTGGCCCGCCTCGACAAAGAGCTGGGCGAACAACGCGCAGCCTGCCAGCAGGCTGCGCAGGAAGTCAGCGACGCTGAGCAACACCTGCAGCAGTTGCAGGAAAACCAGCTGCGCAGCCAGCAGCAACTGGCGCAGATCGATGCGGCACTGACCGACAGTGAACACCTGGGTAGCCTGGCCAACGCCTGGCAGGCCTATCTGCCGCAATTGAAGCAAGTGATGCTGATCGGCGGCCGGCTGGCCAAGGGCCGCGAGGAGCTGCCCGGCCTGCAGGCCCAGGTGAGCCAGGCCAATGCCCAGCTGCAAACCCAGCGCGACAACTTCGAGATGCTGTTCCGCGAAGCCGGGGCCGAACCCCATGCACTGGCCGAGCAGATCGACCTGCTCGGCGGCATGCTCCAGGACAACCGCAAGCAGCAGCGCGCCGTCGAGGAACTTGCCCGCCTGCATGGCCGTGAGCTGGAACTGCGCCAGGCGATCGACGCCCTGCGCGATCGCCAGCAGCAGGCCATGCAGCAGCGCCAGCAACTGATCGGCGCAGGCACCGCGGCCAAGAGCGAGCTGGAAAGCGCCGAGCAGGCCCTGACACTGACCCGCCAGTTGCTTGATCGCCAGCGCCTGGCGCGCAACACCAGCGTCGAAGAACTGCGCGCCCAGCTGCGCGATGGCGAGCCGTGCCCGGTATGCGGCAGCGCCGAGCACCCGTTCCACCAGCCAGAAGCCTTGTTGCACAGCCTGGGCCGCCACGACCAGGCCGAGGAGGAGGCAGCGCAGAAACACGTCGAACACCTCAACGCCAGGCTGGTGGAACTGCGTACCGAGTTGGGCGTGGTCAACGCCCAGCTCAAGGATTATCAACAGCAACAGCTCACGCTGGGCGAACAGCTACAGCCGTTGCTCGAGCAGGTTCAGGCCCATGCCCTGTGGCCGGCGCTCGCGCCCCAGGATGACAAGGCTCGCAGCGCCTGGCTCGACAGCCAGTTGCGCCGCCTGGGCGACGAGATCGACCGCGACGAGAAACGCCAGGGCGCCCTGCTCGCCTTGCAAAAGGACGCCGCTCGCCTCACCCAGCAGCTACAGGCTGCCAGCGAGGCCCAGCAGCAGGCCCAGCGCCACCTCGACCAGCAACACCAAGCCCTGGCTGCCGACCAGCAGCAGCTGGAGCAGGGCCTGAACGACCTGGCCAGCGTGCTGCCCCAGGACATTCTCCAGGCCCTGCGCGACGACCCGGCCCAGGCTTTCCTCGGCCTTGACCAGCAGATTGCCCTGCGCCGCCAGCAACTCGACCAGCGCAAGGACGAACAGGAAGAACAACAGGCCCGCCAGCAGCAGCTGGACAAGCTGCGCGACCAGCAACAGGCCCGGCAGCACAATCAGCAGCAACTGCTGGAGAAAATCGCCGCACTGGACGCACAGCGCCAGCAGGCCCAGGCCACCCTTGGCGAGCTGCTCGGCGAGCAGGCCAGTGCCGAAGCCTGGCAGCAACATATGGAAGCGCAGCTGGAACAGGCTCGCGCCGCCGACGCCGACACTGCCCAGCGCTTGCAGGCATTGCGTACCCAGGGCGTGCAACTGGCCGCTGAACTCAACGCCAACAGCCAGCGCCAGCAGGCCCTGGAGCACGAGCACCAGCAACTGCAGGGCGCAATCGCCCAATGGCGCAGCAGTCACCCCGAACTGGACGACGCCGGCCTCGACCGCCTGCTGGCCATCGACGACGCCCAGCTCGGTGAGCTGCGCCAACAGTTGCAGGCGGCGGAAAAAGCCATCGAGCAAGGCCGGGTGCTGTTGCAGGAGCGCGAGCAGCGCCTGCAGCAACATGCTGCCCAAGCCCAAGGCGAACTGCCGGTCGAAGCGCTGGAGCAGAGCCTCGCCGAGCTGCAACAGCAGTTGGTCGCCCAGGAGCAGCAATGCGCCGAACTGCGCGCCCAGCAGGCCGACGATCAACGCCGCCAGCAGGCACACCAGGCCCTGGCCGAGCAGATCGACCAGGCCTATCAGCAGTGGCAACGCTGGGCACGCCTGAGCGCCTTGATAGGCTCCGCCTCGGGCGATGTGTTCCGCAAGATCGCCCAAGGCTACAACCTCGACCTGCTGCTGCATCACGCCAACAGCCAGCTGCGTCAGCTGGCCCGGCGCTATCGCCTCAAGCGCGGCGGCAGTGCCCTGGGCCTGCTGGTGCTGGACACCGAGATGGGTGACGAACTGCGTTCGGTGCATTCGCTGTCGGGCGGCGAAACCTTCCTGGTCTCGCTGGCACTGGCCCTGGGCCTGGCCTCGATGGCTTCCAGTACCTTGCGCATCGAATCGCTGTTCATCGACGAGGGCTTCGGCAGCCTCGACCCCGAGTCGCTGCAACTGGCCATGGATGCCCTCGACGGCCTGCAAGCCCAGGGCCGCAAGGTGGCGGTGATCTCCCACGTACAGGAAATGCACGAGCGCATCCCGGTGCAGATCCAGGTGCGTCGCCAAGGTAACGGCCTGAGCGATGTCGAGGTGAGCGGGTGATCCTCTACTCGTTCCGCCGCTGCCCCTGGGCCATGCGTGCGCGCCTGGCCCTGCGCTATGCGCAGTGCCCGGTGGCGATTGTCGAGGTGGCGATGAAGAACAAGCCGGCCGAGCTGCTGGCACTGTCGCCCAAAGGCACGGTGCCGGTGCTCGATACCGGCGATGGGGTGCTGGAAGAGAGCCTGGATATCATGCGCTGGGCCCTTGCCCGGCATGACCCCGAGGACTGGCGTCTGCTGGCCGACCCAGCGGCGGCACAACGGGCCGATGCGCTGATCGCGCGTAACGACAGCACGTTCAAGGCCCAGGTGAACCTGTACAAATATGCCGAGCGCTACCCCGAGCATTCCCGGGAGCATTACCGGCAACAGGCCGAGGCGTGGCTGGTGGAGCTGGAAAGCCTGCTCGAAGGCAGGCCCTACCTGCTGGCCGAGCACCCGAGCCTGGCCGATGCCGCTTTGCTGCCCTTGATGCGCCAGTTTGCCGGGGTCGAACCTGAGTGGTTCGCCGAGGCGGCTTATCCGCGGGTGCGGAGCTGGTTGCAGGGCTGGCTGGAATCGGACCTGTTCAAGGCCATCATGGCCAGGTAAGGCACCTCAAAGCGCCAGGATCGGCGCCGACATCAGCAACAGCACTACCGCCGTGATACGCCACATCATGCTCTGCCCCTTGGAGAGTCAAAAATTTAGCGTCAAATTAAATCACATGGCGTTGTGCTATTACCAATGGCTTTACACACTCAATTGGAGTGCTTGCTCAGGGCGGCGTGGAAATGCGCGCTCTGTTGCAGGTATTTGTCGGTGTAGCTGTGGGTAGTGGACGGCTTGCTGCTGTGTTCGGCCTGCGCGTGTGCTGGCAGCACGACCGAGGCGGAGATGGCGGAAGCGGCGATGAGCGAGAAGAGATTGAAGTTCATGTGGGCGGACCTCGACTTCGGTGGTTTGACGTTGGCCCGTCGGGGCCTTGGGTCAAAACTTACGCCGATGGGGGCGCCTGCTGAAATTCATTGCGGCAGTAGCGAATATCACTTGGATCGATAGTAGCCTGCTCCCACCTGACCGCGCCGAACTCAAGACCTGCACTCTACCTGTGGGAGCGGCGGTTCGCCGCTGCGATTTACCCGCGAAGATGAACCTAGGTGCCTGGCACGGGCTTTGCCCGTGTTCGCGGGTAAACCCGCTCCCACAGAAATCGCGCAGCTGTTTGAATGGCGAGCAAGACAGTTGCCCCCACAAGCAAGACTTATCACTCGAGGAACTTGAGGTCCGACGGCGCCGGCTGGTCGAACTTCTGTACGGTCTGGCCCAGGGTGCCCTTGCGCGGATCGCGGTGCATGACCACGATCTGGTTGCTCTTCTGGTTGGCTACCAGCAGGAAGTCGCCACTGGGGTCGAGGGTGAACTCCCGGGGATGATCGCCCTCCACCGAGCGGCGCTGCAGCAGGGTCAGCTGGCCGTCGTTCTTGCCCACCTCATACACCACGATCTCATTGGCCGTGCCACGGTTGCTGACGTAAAGGAAACGGCCGTCCGCCGACAAGTGCAGCCCGCCGGCGGCTTTGGCGGCGGGGTCCTTGAGGTCGGTCAGCGGCAAGCGCTGGCGCTCGGTGAGCGCGCCATCCTGGGCATCGAAAACCACCACTTCGGCGCTCATTTCCAGGGTCAGGTAGGCGTGCTTGCCCTTGGCGTCGAACAGCAGATGCCGCGGCCCGCTGCCCGGCGGCAGGTCGACCGCTGGCGGGATCGCCGGGCTCAGCGGGTGTTCGGGGCTGGCGCCGTCGTAGCGGTAGATGAACACCTTGTCCGCGCCCAGGTCGCAGGCGTACAGGTGGCGACCATCGGGCGACAGCACCAGCGAATGCACATGGGCACCGGCCTGGCGCTCGGGGTTGACCTTGCTCGGCGCATGCCGCGCCTGCTGCACCACCGCTTTGAGCTTGCCGTCCTTCGCCACCGGGATCACCACCAGGCTGCCGCCGGGGTTGGGGGCGACGGCGTAGTTGGCAACAAACAGGTAGCGCTGGTCGTGGCTGAGGCTGGCGTGGGTCGGCTCGTCGCCCTGGCTGGGTACCTGGTTCAGCGGTTTGATCTCGCCCTTGCTGCTCAGCGAAAAGCTGCTGGCATGGCCTTGCGCAGTCTCGTTGACCGCGAACAGCAAGCGCTGGTCGGCGGACAGCACCAGCCATGACGGGCTGACCGCCTTGACCACTTGCTGGGGCTTGGCATCGATGTGGCCGTTGCGCTCGTCAAAACCGTAGCGGTAGATGCCCTGGCTGGGGCCATCGGTGTAGCTGCCCACCAGCAAGGTGGCGGCGTTGGCATTGATTGCAAGGGTCATGAGGCTAGCGGTCAGCAGGCTCGTCCACGTCCGATTCATCGTCTTCTTCATCCGGGGCTCTGAAAGCACTCATACAGACTAGACGATGCTCGCCCTCGGCAGAGGCCAGCTGCCAGTCGTCGCCCGCGCCAGTGGCCGCGGCGACTTGCTCGGGGGTGAAGGTCCAGCGGCGCAGCTGGCGGCCGTCCATGCACTCGATCACAAGGCCGGTTTCGTCGAAGGTGAAGTCGAAGGCGTGCAGGCCGTCGATCAGCAGCATGTCGCAGGCTGCGAGGGTGGTGGCGAGGGTAGTCATGGGGTCACCAGGGCAGAAAAGGTGGCCATTATATCCTCCGGAGCCACCGCACAGGCTGTCGGCTTGCCAGCCATCAACTGCCACGCCGAACGTGGGAGCGGGCTTGCCCCGCGATGACGTCAGCCTGGGCATCATCACCGCCTGACCGACCGCCATCGCGGGGCAAGCCCGCTCCCACATACGTCAATGGGCGAAGATCGACCCGCCCTCCTTGCCCGCCAGCTTCTCCGGCTTGATCAGGAACCGCGCCAGCGCCGGCAGCAGCCACAGTGCACCGAACATGTTCCACAGCAGCATGAAGGTCAGCATGAGGCCCATGTCGGCCTGGAACTTGATGGCCGAGAAGATCCAGGTGCACACGCCGATGGCCAGGCACAGGCCGGTGAACAGCACCGCCTTGCCGGTGGAGCGCAGCGTCTGGTAGTAGGCCTCCTGCAGTGGCAGGCCTGCGCGCAGGAAGCTTTCCAGACGGCTGTAGATGTAGATGCCGTAGTCCACGCCGATCCCCACACCCAGCGCAACCACCGGCAGCGTGGCGACCTTCACGCCAATGCCCATGAACGCCATCAGCGCGTTGCCCAGCACCGAGGTGAGCACCAGCGGCAGCACGATGCACAGGGTGGCGGCGAAGGAGCGGAAGGTGATCATGCACATCACCGCCACGCACAGGTAGACCAGGATCAGGATGGTCAGCTCGGCCGACTTGATCACTTCGTTGGTCGCTGCCTCGATACCGGCGTTACCCGCCGCCAGGAGGAACTGCAGGCCGTCCTTGTTGTGGCTGTCGGCAAAGGCCTTGGCCGCGGCGGTGACCCGCTCCAGGGTTTCGGCCTTGTGGTCGTTGAGGAACACCAGCACCGGTGCCAGCGAGCAGTCGCCGTTGTACAGGCCGTCGGCACGGGCGATGGAGTTGTTGAGGATGCCCGGGTTGCGCGACAGCGTCTCCCACTTCAGGCTGCCCTCGTTCATGCCCTTGATGACCTGTTTGGACACGGTCACCAGGGAGATGGTCGATTGCACGCCCGGGGTGTTGTCCATGGTCCACATCAACTCGTCGATGGGCGCCATGGTCGAGTGGATCGAGCAGCTCTCGGCCGGGGTCTTGACCATGATCACCAGCACGTCGGAACTGGTCGAGTAGTTGCTGATGATGAAGCGGTTGTCCTGGTTGTAGCGCGAGTCGGGGCGCAGTTCCGGGGCACCCTGGTCGAGGTCGCCGATCTTCAGGTTCTGGCTGTACCAGAGGCCGCCGGCGAAGGCCAGCAGTGCCAGCACGATGGACACCGGCGCCACCTTGGGGCTGGCGAAGTTGGCCAGCAGGCGCCAGAACGGATGCTCGCGGGTAGCGTCCTTCTTGCTGCGGGCAATGGCCTTCTGGCTGATGCCGACATAGCTGATGGCCACGGGCAGCAGGATCAGGTTGGTGAAGACGATCACCGCCACGCCGATCGAGGCGCCGATGGCCAGCTCGCGAATCACCCCGATATCGATGATCAGCAGGGTGATGAAGCCCACGGCGTCGGCCAGGATGGCGATCATCCCCGGCAGGAACAACTGGCGGAAAGTACGCCGGGCTGCGGTCAGGGCATTGTCGGCGTCACTGGACTGCAAGGCGATGCCGTTGATCTTCTGCACCCCGTGGGAGATGCCGATGGCGAAGATCAGGAACGGCACGAGCATCGAATACGGATCGAGCCCGAAGCCCACCGCATGCATAAGCCCCAACTGCCAGACCACCGCCACCAGGGTGGTGATCAGCACGGCGATGGTGCTGCGGATGCACCAGGTGAACCAGTACAGCAGCGCCCAGGTGATCACCAGCGCGATGCCGAAGAACATCGCCACCATCACCAGGCCGTCGATCAGGTCACCGACCTTCTTGGCGAAGCCGACGATGTGGATCTTGACGTTGGGGTTCTGCGCCTGGAACTTGTCGCGGATCTTTTCTTCCAGCTGATGGGAGAACTGCTGGTAGTCGAGCTTGACCTGCTTGCCCGGGTCCTGGGGGTCGGGGAAGCTCTCCAGCAACGGAATGTCGACGATGCTGGACTTGAAGTTGTTGGCCACCAGGCGCCCGACCTGGCCCGACTTGAGCACGTTGTCGCGCAGGGTGTCGAGGCTGCCCTGCGAGCCGTTGTAGGTATTGGGGATCACCTCGCCGCCGGAGAAGCCCTCTTCGGTGACTTCGCTCCAGCGCACGCTGGGGCTCCACAACGACTTGAGGCCGGCGCGGTCGACGCCGGGGATGTAGAACACCTCGTCATGGATCTGCCGCAGCGTTTCCATGTAGTCCTTGTCGAAGATGTCGCCGTTGACCGCCTCGACCGAGATGCGCACGGTGTTGCCGAGGTTGGCCAGGTCGTTGCGGTGCTCCATCATCTGCTCGATGAAGGGGTGCTGCAGCGGGATCATCTTTTCGAAACTGGTGGACGGGCGGATCTGCGTGGCCTGCCAGAACAGGAACAGGCTCACCAGCACGCAGATGGCGATGACCATGGGGCGGTTGTTGAAGATCAGGCGTTCCAGCAGGGTGGCCTTGTCCTTGTGCTGCATGTCGAAGCTCTCCCGGCTGGTCATGGGCGCACCTCCTGGGTGCCGTCGGCCGATGCCAGGTGCACACCGCCCTGCCCTACCAGCAGCAGGCCGCCGCCGGCGAGGCCGCTGACCCCGGCCAAAGCGACGCGGTCGGCGCGGTTGCGCACGCTGAAGCTCTGCCCGTCGTCGTGGCTGCGCAGCACGCTGCCGCCGTTACCGACCAGTACCACGCTGCCGTCCTCGAGAAGCGTAGCGCTTGCCAGGCCGAATTCGAGCGGGCCACGCTCGGCCCGAAGCTCGATCGGCTGCCAGCTGTCCCCGAAATCGGTGGAACGGAACAAGTTGCCGCGCAGGCCGTAGGCCAGCAGGGTGTTGGGCTGGGCGGTACCGATCACGCCGAACAACGAGCCCTCGTAGGGGCTTTCGACTTTCGACCAGCTCTGGCCGTTGTCGCTGGAGCGGAACATGCTGCCCTGCTCGCCAACGATGAACAGGCCGGCGCCTTTCACCAAGGTGATGGCGTTGAGGTGCAATTGATCGGGGTTGTCCAGGCGCTCGCCGACGTCTTGCCAGTGCTGGCCACCGTCGAGGGTTTCGAGCACCGAGCCATAGGCGCCAACGGCAAAACCCTGTTGCGGGTCGAGCATGCGCACATCGAGCAGCGGGGCTTCGCGGGAGCGGTCTTCGAACTGCTTGCTCCAGGTCGCGCCGCCGTCGCTGCTGGCGAGGATCTGCGCATCATGGCCAACGGCCCAGCCGCGCTTGTCATCGAGGAAGAACACGGCGGTGAGCAGTTGCCGGGTGGGTACCCGGGCCTGAGTCCAGGTCTTGCCCTGGTCGTCGGAGAACAGGATATGGCCGCGATCGCCGACCACCACCAGGCGCTTGCCTGCGTGGGTGGCACCGATCAACAGGCTCTGGCTGGCCTTGGCCGACTCGACCGAGTATTCCTCGGCGGCTACCGCCGCATCGACGCTGCCCGCCCATGCCGCCAGTGCCAGCGCCAGCATCGCGCTGGCCGCCAATGGCCAGGCGCCGTACCGGCCCCGTGCCGTGATCCGCTCTCTCATGACTGCCCCTTTTGTGTTCTTGTGCTGGGTCAATCTATTGCCAGGTGCCGAGAAACCCTGTTCCAGAGCCCTGGAATAGCTTCGGGCCATCCTATCGGGGTAATCCGACAGAAAACAACGAGCGGGACGTTATGTTTTGTTAACCGGCAAAAACATCGCGGGGCAAGCCCGCTCCCACGCCGATCACCGTGGGAGCGGGCTTGCCCCGCGATAGAGCAGAACCAGGATTACGCCAGGCTCTTGCTCACCACCTCATACACATCACTGGACAGCGCGCCCGAAGCCAGAATCCGCTCCAGCTCACCCTTCATCAACGCCTGACGTTTATCGTCATACTTGCGCCAGCGGGTCAGCGGCGCCAATTGGCGCGAAGCGATCTGCGGGTTCAGTGCATTGAGTTCGATCACCAGGTCCGCCAGGAAGCGATAGCCCGAACCGTCAGCGGCATGGAAGTTGACCAGGTTCTGCCCGGCGAAAGCACCGACCAGTGCCCGCACCTTGTTCGGGTTCTTCAGGGTGAAGGCCGGGTGCTGCATCAGCGCCTTGACCCGCGCCAGCCCGCCCGGCAAGGCACTTGCCGCCTGCACGCTGAACCACTGGTCCATGACCAGCGGGTTGTCCTTGAAGTGCTCGGCGAAGGTTTCCAGGGCCTTGGCCCGCTCAGCCTCGAACGGCGAGTTGACCAGCACTGCCAGGGCGGTGAGGCGCTCGGTCATGTTGTCGCACTGTTCGAACTGCTCCAGGGTCGCTTCCACAACCTGCGGCTTGCCGCTCAACATCAGGTACGACAACGCAATGTTCTGCAGGCTGCGGCGCGCGAAGTGCTCGGCAGAGGCGACGTAAGGGGTCTTGCGCGACACTTCGCGGTTGGCCTGGTAACGGGCCCACAGGGCGTCGAACAACTGCGCGGCGATCTGCTGGCGGGCAAACTCGCGGGCAGCGTGGATGGCGTCCACATCGGCCACCTGGCTGATCTCGGTGAGGTAGGCCTCGCCCGGCAGCGAGAGCATCTCGGCGACCATGGCAGGGTCCAGCGACTCATTGCCGACCACAGTGCCCAGCGCGCTGATCAAGCGCTGATCAAGCGTGAGCGCTTCGCCACGCTGGTGCTGGCCGATCAGTTCCTGCAGCACCTGTACCGCCAACTGCTGCCCCGCTTCCCAGCGGTTGAAGCCGTCGCTGTCGTGCTGCATGAGGAACATCAGCTGGTCGCGGTCGTAGGGGAAGCTCAGCTTGACCGGGGCGCTGAAGCCACGCAGCAACGAGGGCAGCGGCTGGCTGGCGATACCTTCGAAGGTGAAGGTCTGCTCGGCTTCGGTCACCGACAGCACGCGGCTGGTGCCGCTGGCGGCGCTTTCGCCGGCCAGGCGCAGCGGCAGGTCATTGCCTTCGGCGTCCAGCAGGCCCAGTGCCACCGGGATCACGAACGGCAACTTCTCGACCTTGTCCGGGGTCGGCGGGCAGCTCTGGCGGAAGGTCAGGCTGTAGCGCTGCGCAGCGGCATCGTAAGCCTCGCTGACTTCCAGGCGCGGGGTGCCGGCCTGGCTGTACCAGCGCTTGAACTGGCTCAGGTCGACGCCGTTGGCGTCTTCCATGGCCTTGATGAAGTCGTCGGTGGTCACCGCCTGGCCGTCATGGCGCTCGAAATACAGGTCGCTGCCTTTGCGGAAGCCCTCGGCCCCCAGCAGGGTGTGGACCATGCCGACCACCTCGGCGCCCTTCTCGTACACCGTCAGGGTGTAGAAGTTGGAGATCTCGATGAAGCTGTCCGGGCGGATCGGGTGGGCCATGGGGCCGGCGTCTTCGGCGAACTGATGGGTGCGCAGGTAGGCGACGTCCTCGATGCGCTTGACCGTGCGCGAGTTCATGTCGGCGCTGAACTCGGCATCACGGTACACCGTGAAGCCTTCCTTGAGCGACAGCTGGAACCAGTCGCGGCAGGTCACGCGGTTGCCCGACCAGTTGTGGAAGTACTCGTGGGCGACCACGCCTTCGACGCGCTGGTGGGCGGCGTCGGTGGCGGTCTCGGCACGGGCCAGCACACAGCTGGAGTTGAAGATGTTCAGGCCCTTGTTTTCCATGGCGCCCATGTTGAAGTCGTTGACCGCGACGATCATGAAGATGTCCAGGTCGTATTCACGGCCGTAGACCTCTTCGTCCCAGCGCATGGACTTCTTCAGGCTGACCATGGCGTGGTCGCACTTGTCGAGGTTCTCTTCCTCGACATAGATACGCAGGGTCACGTCACGGCCGGACTGACGGGTGAATTCACTCTCGACACACCACAAGTCACCCGCCACCAGGGCGAACAGGTACGCCGGCTTCTTGAACGGGTCTTCCCAGGTGGCCCAGTGGCGGCCGTCTTCGGCCGGTCCGCTGCCGACCGGGTTGCCGTTGGACAGCAGCACCGGGTAGCGATGCTGCTCGGCGATCACCGTGGTGGTGAAGACGCTCATCACGTCCGGGCGGTCGAGGTAGTAGGTGATCTTGCGGAAGCCCTCGGCCTCGCACTGGGTGCAGAACATCTTGCCGGACTTGTACAGGCCTTCCAGCGCGGTGTTGCTTTCCGGGTGGATCTTCACGCTGGTGTCGAGGGTGAAGCGCTCGGTTTTCGGCTGCAGGGTCAGGCTGCTGTCGTCGACTTGGTAGTCGCCCGCTTGCAGTTCCTGGTCATCCAGCGAGGCGCGCAGCAACTCCAGCTGCTGGCCGTCGAGCACCAGTGGCGGCAAGCCCGCGCCACGCGCGGGGTTGCGGTGCATGACCAGTTGCGCGTGCACCAGCGTGTGGTCCTCGAACAGCTCGAAGGTCAGGTGCGTCTCGTCGATCAGGTACTCGGGGGCCTGATAGTCCTTGAGGTAGATCACTTGCGGTTGTTCGGTACGCATGGTGACGATCCTTTACTGGAGCACGGCCAGTTGATAGGCCGTGTACTTGCGAATGTTGATCACGCCGGTGTCGAAGATCAGGTACTGGCCCTTGATGCCCAGCAGCGTGCCTTCCACGACCGGGTCCTTGTCGAGGTTGAAGCTGACGATCTTTTTCGGGTAAGCCTCGACCGGGTAGCGCATCTGCACCACCTCGGCGTCGGGCAGCGGCTGGATGGCCTGCAGGCCAAAGCGCTCCTGCAGCCCACGGATACCGTCGGCGCAGGCGTCGAAAATCTGTTCGCGGATGGCCACCAGGTCGAGCACCTCGGCATCGCCCTTGAGCAATGCACGCCAGTTGGTGCGGTCCGGCACCTGGCTGCGCAGGATATCTTCGACCAGCCCGGACTGTTGCCGGGTGGCCACGCGCATGATCGGCAGCGCCTGGCTGGCGCCCTGGTCGAGCCAGCGGGTGGGCAGCTGGGTGGCACGGGTGATGCCGACCTTGATGCCCGACGAGTTGGCCAGGTACACCACGTGGTCGGTCATGCAGAACTGCTCGCCCCACGACGGCTCACGGCAGGTGCCGGCGTCGTAGTGGCAGCGTTCCGGGGCCATGATGCACACGTCGCACTGAGCCAGCTTGGTCATGCAGGGGTAGCAGTAACCCTGGCTGAAGCTGGTCTTGGTGCGCTTGCCGCAGTGGGTGCAGTGGATGGCGCCGAGGTACTCCAGGCGGATCGACTGACCGATCAGCGGGTTCACCGGCACCTGGGTGTCGTCCAGGCGGAAACTGTATTGAACGACCGGTGCTTCCAGACGCACCGCCATCTTGCTCAAAGAGCCACGAGCGAGTTCGATCAATGTACCGAGTCCGACTTGAACAGGATGTTGGCGATCGGCGCGGACTTCGATGCGCACTCTTGCGGGCCCATGTAGCCGGTGCGCTGGTCTTCGGGCAGGTTCTGGATTTCCCAGGCGATCACGGCCTGCAGCGACAGTTCTTTCTGCTCGGCGGTGAGCTTGCGGCCATCGGACCATTTGCCGATTTCGACGGCCGTTTTCAGGCTTTCGTAGATCTCGGGGGTGATGTTTTCGATCATTTGCGCGAACGTGGACATGGTGTCTCCTCAGTCAGGCGGACAGTTTACGCCGGGCGAGCCATCCACCCAAGAGGCCGGTCAGGCAACCGATGAGCAACCCGCCGACATGGGCGGCATTGGCGATCTGGCCGAAGCCGAGCTGGCCGACCACACCGCTCAGGCACACCAGCAGCCAGATCAGCATCATCGCCAGCACGCCCCGGGGCAGGCTGAACTGCGGGTTGGGCGCCAGCTTCTGGTACAGCCAGACATGCCCGAGCAAGCCGTACAGCACGCCGGACAAGCCACCGAACAGGCTCGGCCCGCTGGTGAAGTGCTGGGCCAGGTTGGACACCAGGCTGAACAACAGGGTCAAAGACAGCAGCATCCACGGGCCCTGGCGCAGTTCGATGCGTTTACCCAGCTCCCAGTACCACATCCCGTTCATCGCCAGGTGCAGTACGCCGAAGTGCAGCAGCATGGGCGATACCAGGCGCCACCACTGGCCTTCGCCGAGTGCCTGCAGCAGCGGGGTGAAATACAGGTATTCGCCCTGCACCTGGAACGGCAGGAAGGTGAACCAGGCGATGGTGGTCAGGTTGTCGCCCAGGCCGGTCAGGCCGGCGACCACCAGGCACAGGAACAGCACGCTGGCGGTGACCTTGCAGGCGATGGCCTGTTCTTTCAAGGAGGGCGCAGGCGCAGGCAAGCTGCCTTGCGCAGGCTCCGGGATGGCTTGCAGGTCGGCATTGCCGTCGGGGTAGCGCGTGTACAGCTCGCGAACATCCTCGGCAATGGCCGGCGGCACCCACAGCACCTGCTCCCCGCCCTCCTCGACCACCCGGTGCGGCACCTGCAGGCGCCGCAGCAGGGCGACGAAACCGCTGAGGTCGACCGCCAGCGGCAGGCGCAGCACTTCGATCACGTTCATTGATTGGCCTGTGGGCGTTCGACGTCGACCCAGACGAACTTGTGCGGGTCGATGCGGGTTTCGTCATCCAGCCGGTACGCGGCCAGCTTGCCGTACAGCACGGCACTGTAGTCCAGGCAGGCCAGGTTGCCGCGGATCGGCGCCGGGCGGCCGCTGCGCCAGTAGTGGCCAACGAACAGCAGCGGTTCATCCTCGGTGTAGCGCAACAGGGCGTTCTTCTGGTGATGGCTGAGCGGCGCACGCGCCACCTCATCGGGCAACGCGTCGGGCTGGAAGACGATATCGCCGTAGGTCTGCGGGTCCTCTTCCCAGAACTTGGTGCGGAAGAAGGCGCGGGTCAGGCCATCGCCGCCAGTCAGCGTCAGGCCGTCCGGCAGGCGCATGTCGGTGCCGCGCAGCAGGCGATTGCACACGGTAGCGGCGAAGCTGCCGGACACTGCCGAGGCCTGCACGAAGTGCTCGTCGATGCAGCCGTTGGGGTACTGCTTACGCAGCGGTTCGATCAACTGCGGGTCCCAGCAGGCGTGCACCAGGCGGAAACGCCCGGCGTCGACGAACAGCGGCAGCTCGTAGAACCACTGGATGAAGTCATGCCAGTCGCCGGGGTGCTGGGCGAACTGGGTGAGGGTTTCGTCGATCAGCCGGGCATGCCGTGGCGTGTGCTCGCGCACGTAGGCCTTGCCACTGCCCGGCAGGGCCGGCGTGACCCAGCCCAGGGCGTTGTATTCGTGGTTGCCCATGATGCAGAAGGCCTGGCCGGCCTCGACCATGTCGTGGACGATGTGCAGCGCTTCGCGAATGCGCGGGCCGCGGTCGACGATATCGCCGAGGAACAGCGCCTGGCGCCGTGGGTGCCGCCAGACACCGCCGATGCGTTTGTAACCGAGGGCGTCGAGCAGGCGCTCGAGGGTGAGCGCACAACCGTGCACGTCACCGATGATGTCGAAACTGCGCGCCGGATCGAGCATCAGTCGTCCCTGCCCCCCAGGCGGCTGCCCCAGCCAAGCTTGGTGCGGCAGACCTCGTAGTAGTTGTGGTCGAGCGGATGGATCAGGCGCAGCTTCTGCGGCTTCTTGCTCACCGTGATGGTGTCGCCGGGGGCGCAGGTGAAGTGGTTCTGGCCATCACAGGAGACCTGCGGGTAGATCTGCAGGTCGTTGGACACCACGATCTTCAGCTCGCTGTTGCCATCCACCACGATCGGCCGGCCCGACAGCGTGTGCGGGTACATCGGCACGATGACGATGGCGTCGAGCTTGGGGTGCATGATCGGCCCGCCGGCGGACAGCGCATAGGCCGTGGAACCGGTGGGGGTGGCGACGATTAGGCCGTCGGCCTTCTGGCTGCAGACGAACTGGCCGTCGATGTAGATCTCGAACTCGATCATCCGCGTCGATTTGCCCGGGTGCAGCACCACGTCGTTGAGCGCATCGCCCTGGCCGATGGCCTCGTGGTGGCGGCGTACCTCGGCCTGCAGCAGGAAGCGGTTCTCTACCAGGTAGTGGCCGTCGAGCACTTCGGCGACTTTCTGCTCCAGCTCATCTGGGCGGATATCGGTGAGGAAACCCAGGTTGCCGCGGTTGATGCCCAGCACCGGGATGTTGTGCCGGGCCAGGGCGCGGGCGGCACCAAGCAGGCTGCCGTCGCCACCGACCACGATGACCAGGTCGCACACCTCGCCCAGCAGCTTGCGGGTGGAGGTTTGCAGGCCGTGGCCGGGCAGCACTTCGGCGATGGTGTCCTCGAGGATCACGTGCAGGTGGCGCTCGAGGAGGAATTTTTTCAGTCGGCGAATGGTGTCGAGCACCTGGGAGCTGCCAAGGCGTCCGATGATACCGATATTGCGAAATTGCTCCATGGTGCTCCTGCAAGGCTCTGCGGCGGGGTGACTATGCCGGGATTATGGGCGAAAGCACCGGGCAGCGGCAAACCGGCTATGCTCGCGGGATGATGCCCTTCGCCGACCTCGCCCCCCTGCCCCGCCAGTTGCGCCACCCCGCGGTGCGCGACCTGGCCTGGACGATCCTGTCGCCGCCCCTGCTGCAAGACACCCCGCAGCCACAGCGCCACCCGCTCCACGCCAGCGCCTGGGCCGACGACCCGGCGCGCCTGGCCGACTGTCTGCGCGCACTCGACCAGGCCCCGGCGCCGTTGCTCGAAGGGCTGGCACGCCTGAGCAGCCGTCGGCTGGGGCTGTACTACGAAGCGCTGTGGCAGTTCGCCTTGCGCCAGGCGCCGGGCATCGAGCTGCTGGCGGCCAACCTGGCGATCCGCGATGGCGGGCACACCCTCGGCGAGCTGGACATCCTGCTGCGCGACCGCGAAGGCGATCATCACCTGGAGCTGGCAATCAAGCTTTACCTGGGGCCCAGTACGGGTGAGGGCAGCGATCCGGCCGACTGGCTTGGGCCTGGCTGTCATGACCGGCTGGGACAGAAACTGGCGCACCTGGCGCACCACCAGTTGCCCATGTCGAGTGGCCCGCACAGTCGTCAGGTGCTCGACGCGCTGGGCGTGGACAAGCTGCAGGCACACCTGTGGCTGGGCGGTTATCTGTTCTATCCCTTGGCAGGCCCGGCAGCCCGACCGCCCACCGGCAGCAACCCCGAACACCTGCGCGGCGGCTGGCTGCATCGGCGAGACTGGGCCAACGACCCGGCGCAGCGCTGGCAGCCCCTGCCCCGCAATGCCTGGCTGGCACCGGCACGCCTGGCGCCAGGTGACTGTTTGAGTGCAGCGCAATTCCAGGCGTGGCTGGGGGAGCTGGATGCCCACGCACCCGCGCAACTGCTGGCCAGAATGGCGCAGCAGGCAGACGGGGCCTGGGAAGAGGTCGAGCGGGTATTCCTGGTGGCCGATAGCTGGCCACACCTGCCTGGGTGATGAGCCCAGGCCCCTTCAGCGGCTAACCCGTGAAGAGGCCCGGCAGGCGCGAGGGAAGATCAGGAAGCCTCGGCCACAGGCTCAGGCGCCGGGCAATGTGCCTGGGCATCCTGCGGCCACAGCACCTTGCCTTTGCCATCCACTACCTGCTCCGCACCGCACGGCAGACGGTTGGTGTCGAACACCACGGTGCCGTCCAGGCGGTACAGGGCACGCAGGGTTCGCACGGCGTCGTCGCCATTGCCCTCGACCCGGTAGCCGAAGATCGCACCCTTTGCTTCGTCAACCTGCAGGTCTTGCCATTTGGCCGGCACCAGCAGCTTGCCGTCGAGGTCGTACAGCGCCCGCGAAGCGTCCGAAGTGCTGCCCTCGGAAGCCACCAGGTAATGCCCGCCCGCCGACAGCTTGAGCATCACGAACTGCTCAGGCTTGATCAGCACCTTGCCCTGCTCGTCCATCAGGCCCACGGTGGCGGTCTCGCTCGGCATGCCGAGGAACGTCACGGTCTTGCGCGGCGACTTCAGTTCGGTGAAGGCAAAGCGCTTGGGGGTGATCACGCCGATCTGCTGGTAGGTGGGCTGGACCAGCACTTTGCCCTGGTCCAGGTCGATGGTGCCGTAGGTCGCCAGGAAGGCATTCTGCAGCTTGCCGATATGGTTGAAGCCCGGGCGATGGCCGCTCATGCCCATCAGGCCCAGGCCTGCGTCACCGACCGAATCGTATTCGGGCTGGATCAGCCACTTGCCGTCGTGGCCGATCATGCCGGCCTTGCCACGATCTTCCTCGGTGCGTGGCACCTGCACCATGGCGCCGGTCTTGCCGAAGGTTTCGCAGCTCTGGTATTGCGCCTCGATGATCACCTTGCCTTGGTAGTCGAGGTAACCACAGGGTTTGTCGTAACCATCGCGATAACCCACCAGGCCAGCGCCCGGGGTGCCCATCCAGTATTTACCGAGCGGGATCACCAGATCGCCTGCGGCATTGGCCAGGCCGACACCGGTTTGCCCTTCGCGGGAGACCACCAGGAAACCATCCGCCGCGCTGGTAATGGTGTCGAAATCAAGCTTGCGCAGCACCTTGGTCTGCAGGTTGTAGCCCCAGTTTTCACTGCCTTTCTGGGCGAGCACCCAGTTGCCGCGTTTGGCGAAATCGTCGCGCACGTACATCGAGTCGAACACCGCTTCGCTGACCTTCTCGCCCTTTGGCGTAAGGATGCCGCGCCGCTCATCCAGCTCAACGACGATGAAGTCATTCTCGCCACCGACATAGATGCTATCGAACGCGGCCGGCAGGACTTCCTTGCCCTGCTCGTCCATCACCCCGGACTTGCCATCGCGCACGAAGCCGAACAGGCCCGGCGTCAAGGGGAAGACCTCATCGGTGAGCTCGGCGCGCAGCACCTGCTTGCCGTCGCCACTGGCCAGGTTCCAGTAGTCGCCTTTGCCGAAGATGAAGGCATTGGTGAAGGGCTGGGTGTAGATCAGGTCGTAGTCGTTGTCGGGGCCAACGCGGAAGGCGCCATTTTGATCCAGTACCGCGCACTGGTCGTTGACGCACAGCGGAATGGTCATCTGAGCAACCGGCGGCGTCTTGACGGGCGGGGCTTGCTCACAACCGGCAAGCAGCAGGGAAAGGGAAGCGAACAGCGCCGCCCGAGGGGCGGTAATCAGGGGTTTCATTGAACACATCATCCTTGTGCGATAGAAAACAGGCGCAGGCCCATGGCCACCGCCTGGTTCGCTATGTCGGCTGCGCTTGATAGATCTGAAGCAAGCCGTTTTTCACGCCAGCGATTAAAGTTGAGGGCAGGCGCCAATCAAGAGCGCCCCTCCAGACCTGATGACGAGGATCCACCATGGTTTCATCCACCCCCGCAGCCCATTACTCGCGGCTGTCGATCACCCTGCACTGGCTGATGCTGGTACTGCTGGCCGCCGTCTACGCCTGCATCGAGCTGCGCGGCCTGTTCCCCAAGGGCAGCGCCGAACGCGATGTGATGAAGGACCTGCACTTCATGCTTGGCCTGAGTGTGTTCGTGCTGGTGTGGCTGCGCCTGGCCCTGCGCCTGTCGCGCCCCACCCCAGCGATCGTGCCCAAGCCACCGGCCTGGCAGACCGGGTTGTCGCACCTGGTGCACCTGCTGCTGTACCTGATGATGATCGGCCTGCCGCTGGCCGGCTGGGCGATCCTCAGCGCCGCCGACAAGCCGATCCCCTTCTATGGCCTGGAGCTGCCGGCCATCGTCGCGCCGGACCCGGACCTGGCCAAGTTCATCAAAGGCTGGCATGAACGCATCGGCAGCTGGGGCTACTGGCTGATCGGCCTGCACGCGCTGGCCGGGCTGTATCACCACTACGTGCGCCGCGACAACACCCTGCTGCGCATGCTGCCCTACAAGTAACCGCGTCGCCCCTGCAGGCCACCGCTGTGCAGGAATACCAGGCGGGTGCCGGGCCTGAAGCGCCCGGCCGCCACCTGGTCACGCAGGGCCAGCAGCGCCTTGCCGGTGTACAAGGCTTCCAGCGGTATGCCCGCCTGCCGTTCGCTATCGGCGACGAACGCCAGCAGCTCGTCGTCGATCCGGGCAAAGCCGCCACGGCTGGCTTCATGCAGCGTGTATCCGTACGGACCCGCCAGGGCCGCCACGGTTTGCGGCACGCCATGATCCAGGGGCACGGCCAGGGCGCCATGCACCGCATGCCTGCCCTGCTCCGCCAGCACCAGCCCCGCCAGGGTGGTGCCGGTACCGGCGGCCAGCCACCAGGCGTCGTAATCCTGCCAACCCAGCGCGGCCAGTTGTGCCCGGCACTGCTCGACGATCAGCGCGCAGCCCTGGGCACCGGCGGGGCCGCCGCCGCCTTCGGGGATGCAGTGCCAGCCTGGATAACGGGCCTGCCAGGGCTGCCAGAAACCCGCCTGGTGCCGGTCTCGGTAACCTGCGTAACCCAGCCAGTGCAACTGCATGCCCAGCGCCCGAAGGTCGCGCACGGTCGGCGTGTCCTGCTCATGGCCACGCAGCAGCCCGGCGGTGGCGAAGCCGAAGCGTTTGCCGGCAGCGGCCAGGGCATGCAGGTGGTTGGAGTGGTTGCCGCCCAGGCTGATCAGGCCCGGTGATCCGGCTTGCCGGGCTTCGAGCAGGTGGTGGCGCAGCTTGAACCATTTGTTGCCGCTGATCAGGGGGTCGATCAGGTCAAGGCGCAGGACGGCGGCCTCCAGACCTGCATGCTGGAGCCAGGGCAGGTCGAGGCGTTGCAGGGGGGCTTGGGGCAGGGAGAATTCGGGCATGGCGCGAGTTTATCAGTAGCCCGGACAAACGCATCGCGGGGCAAGCCCGCTCCCACGATAGCCCGCGGGAGCGGGCTGGCCCCGCGATTGCGATGGATCAGAGCTCGGCGGCCAACCTCGACCCCTGGTTGATCGCGCGCTTGGCATCCAGCTCGGCAGCCACGTCCGCGCCACCGATCAGGTGCACCGACTGCCCCGCTGCCAACAACCCTTCATGCAACTCGCGCAGCGGGTCTTGCCCTGCGCAGACGACGATATTGTCCACCGCCAGCAACTGCGGCTCGCCTTCACCGACGCGCACATGCAAGCCGGCATCGTCCACGCTCAGGTACTCGACGCTGTTGAGCATCTGCACCTGCTTGTTCTTCAGCCCCGTGCGGTGGATCCAGCCGGTGGTCTTGCCCAGGCCGTCACCGACCTTGGTTTTCTTGCGCTGCAGCAGGTACACCTGACGCGCCGGGGCATGCGGTTCGGCCTTGATACCGGCCACGCCGCCACGGGCCTGCAACTGGCCGTCGATGCCCCACTCCTTCCAGAACGCCTCGCGGTCCTGGCTGGTGGCCACGCCCTTGTGCACCAGGTACTCGGACACATCGAAACCAATGCCGCCGGCGCCGATCACCGCCACCCGCTCGCCCACCGGCTTGCGCTCCAGCAGCACGTCCAGGTAACTGAGCACCTTGGCGTTGTCGATGCCAGGGATGGCCGGGGTGCGCGGTGCGATGCCGGTGGCCAGGATGATTTCGTCGAAACCGCCCTCGACCAGCGCCGCCACATCGACCCGCGTATCGAGCCGCAGGTCGACGCCGGTGCTCTTCACCTTGTTACGGAAGTAGCGCAGGGTCTCGAAGAACTCCTCCTTGCCCGGCACACGCTTGGCCACATTGAACTGCCCGCCGATTTCACTGGCGGCATCGAACAGGGTCACCTGGTGGCCACGCTCGGCAGCCACGGTGGCGGCAGCCAGGCCCGCAGGGCCGGCGCCGACCACGGCGATGCGCTTGACGTTGAGCACTGGCAGGTAGTTGAGTTCGGTCTCGTGGCACGCACGCGGGTTGACCAGGCAACTGGTCAGTTTGCCGCCGAAGGTGTGGTCCAGGCAGGCCTGGTTGCAGCCGATGCAGGTGTTGATCTCGTCGCCGCGGCCTTGGGCGGCCTTGTTGACGAAGTCCGGGTCGGCCAGGAACGGCCGGGCCATCGACACCATGTCGGCATCGCCTTCGGCCAGCACGGCCTCGGCAACCTCAGGGGTGTTGATGCGGTTGGTGGTGATCAGCGGAATGCTCACCGCGCCGCGCAGCTTGGCGGTGACCTTGCTGAATGCCGCGCGCGGCACTTTGGTGGCGATGGTCGGGATGCGCGCCTCGTGCCAGCCGATGCCGGTGTTGATCAGGGTGGCGCCGGCCTGCTCGATGGCCTTGGCCAGCAGCACGATCTCTTCCCAGTTGCTGCCGCCCTCGATCAGGTCGAGCATCGACAGGCGGAAGATGATGATGAAGTTCGGCCCTACCGCCTCGCGGACCCGGCGCACGATCTCCACCGCCAGGCGCATGCGGTTCTCGTAGCTGCCGCCCCAGCGGTCGCTGCGGTGGTTGGTGTGGGCCGCCAGGAACTGGTTGATGAAGTAGCCTTCCGAACCCATGATTTCGACGCCGTCATAGCCGGCGCGCTGGGCCAGGCTTGCACAGGTGACGAAGTCGGCGATCTGCTTCTCGATGCCCTCCTCGTCCAGCTCCTTGGGCTTGAACGGGTTGATCGGCGCCTGGATGGCACTGGGCGCCACCTGCTTGGGGCTGTAGGCATAGCGGCCGGCGTGAAGGATCTGCAGGCAGATCTTGCCACCGGCTGCATGCACGGCCTCGGTGACGATCCGGTGCTTGTCGGCCTCGGCTTCGGTGCTCAGCTTGGCCGCGCCGGAATACACCCCGCCCTCGTCGTTGGGGGCGATGCCGCCGGTGACCATCAGGCCGACGCCACCGCGGGCACGCTCGGCGAAGTAGGCCGCCATGCGCTCGAAGCCGCCTGGGCGCTCTTCGAGGCCGGTGTGCATCGAGCCCATCAGCGTACGGTTGCGCAAGGTGGTGAAGCCCAGGTCGAGCGGGGCCAGCAGGTGCGGATAAGGGGTGTTGGCCATGGATAAGCTCCACAGGTGGCGTGATCACGGAATGCGGGAACCTCGAAGGCGGGCCCCGTCGTTTGTCTGTGGCCGACATTAAACAGGCGTTTGAATGCGCTCAATGATCGAAACTGACAACTTATTGATCCTGCTGCACAGCAGGCTTACCCTAACCTCCTCTTTCCCCACTGCGCTGAACCGCTCCATGCGAAAACTGCTAGCCGGCGCCCTGGCGCTGGTCATCATCGCCGGCCTTTGCGGCTATGGCTTCTGGACCCTGCAACGACCGGAAGGCCACTACCTGTCCGACCTGCGTATCGAGCTGGCGCTCAACCAGGGGGTGCCGGGCGAGCACGGCAACCTCCTGGGTGTGGAGCCGCTGCTGTACCCAGGCGATTACCAGAACCTTGCGCGCCTGCACCGCAAGCTGTCGGCGTACCTGCAACAGGCCCGCGACCAGGGCCTAGTGAATGCCCGTACCGTGGTGGTGCTGCCCGAACATATCGGCACCTGGCTGTGGGCCCGCGGCGAGAAGAACGAGCTGTACCAGGCCACCCGCGACCGCGAGGCCTGGCAATGGCTGGAGTTGAGCAACCCGCTGCGCTACGGCCTGGCGATGCTGTCGGCCAGCGGCGACGACCGGCGCAGCGATGCGCGCCTGCGCATGAAGGCCGCGCAGATGGCCGCCGACTACCAGCAGCTGTTCGGCGGCCTGGCGCGGGAGTTCGGGGTCACCCTGGTGGCCGGTTCGATCGTCTTGCCCGCCCCTTATGTGAAGAACGGCGTGCTGCATGCCGGCAGCGGCCCGCTGTTCAACAGCAGCCTGGTGTTCGCCGCTGACGGCAGCGTGCTGGGGCAACCGCAATACCAGCGCTACCCGGACAGCGAAACCCGCCGTTACATCCACCATGGCCGCCAGCAGCCGCTGCAAGTGCTGCAGACGCCCGCCGGGCGCCTGGGCGTGCTGGTCGGCAGTGACAGCTGGTACCCGGACAACTACCGGCTGCTGGCCGGGCAGTCGGTACAGTTGATCGCCAACCCGGTGTTTCTCAGTGGCAAGCAGCGCTGGCAACTGCCCTGGCGCGGCAACCGCCACCAGGCCGCGGCGGCCGAATTGCCGTTGCAGCGTGGCGAGGTCAGCGAGCAGGAGGCCTGGCAACGGCTGACCCAGACGGCCAGCGACGGCGCCGCCAGCATGAGCGTGTTCATGCGCGGGCAGTTCTGGGAGCAGAGCGGTGGCGGCCAGGGCTTTGCCAGCGAGGCCGGCACCTTGTGGGCGGGCAGCGCCAGCCAGGGCGCCCGCCTGCTGAACCTGTGGCTGTAACGCCATGCCCCGTCAGCGCGTGCGCCTGGGTGAGTTGTCGGTAGGCTTCGTCCAGCCCCTGGCCGAAGCGCTCGGCCAGCTCGGCCACGATCCGCAGCCCCTGCTGCTGCGTTATGGGCTGGATAATCGGCGCCTGGCCGAACCCGGGGCGCGCCTGTCGATCCCGCGCTACATGCACCTGGGCCACGCCGCCATCGCCTTGAGCGCTGAGCCTGCCCTGGGTTTGCACATGGGCCAGCTCAGCCGCCTGGCCCAGGCCGGGTTGGCCGGCGTCACCGCTGCCCAGGCACCGACCCTCGGCGAGGCCGCACGCACGCTGCTGCGCTTCGAACCGCTGTATGCCGCCAACTACCGTGGCCAGTCGAGCTTTCACCAAGACCCGCAAGGCGCCTGGCTGCGCTTCTACTCCATCAGCCCGTACAACGCCTACAACCGCTTCGTGGTCGACTCGCTGCTCGGCGGCTGGCTGGCGCAGCTGTCAAGCCTGGCCGGCAGGCCGATCCAGGCCGAGCGGCTGGAGATCGAGTTCGAAGCGCCGGCTTATGCCGATCAATACCAGCGCCTGTGCAGCACCACCGTGCAGTTTGGCGCCGCGGCCAACCAGTTGCGCCTGGGCCAGGCCACCCTGGCCCTGGCCAACCCGCAACACTGCCCGAGCACCTGGCAGCACTTGTTGCAGCTGTGCGAAACGGAGCTGGCCCAGCGCACCCGGGTACGCAGCCTGGGCGAACGCATCACCCACTTGCTGGGGCCGCTACTCAATGGCGGCCGCGAACCGGATCTGGAGGAAGTGGCGCAGCACCTGCAGATGCCCACCTGGACCCTGCGGCGCAAACTCGCTGAAGAAGGCACGCGCTATCGCAACCTGCTCAACGACACACGCCGCGACCTGGCCGAGACCTACATCCGCGACACGGAGCTGGCCTTCGGCGAAATCGCCTATCTGCTGGGGTTTGCATCGGCCGAGGCCTTCCAGCGCGCATTCAAGCGCTGGACGGGCGTAACGCCGGGGGAGTTTCGCCGCCATCAGCGGCAGGTGGGTTAGAGCTCGGTGGCGTCGTCCGCCGGCTCTGGCACATCCAGTTCATAAGCCTGGAATTCGAGCAATTCTTCCTGGTAGTCGTCCATCTGCCTGCTTCCTCGTTCTTCATTCATGGGTTCCACCGCCACCCTAAGCGCTTCGGATGACGGAACCATTACAGCCCCATGAACGGTAAACGTAGCAGGCCTGTGGGAAGTTAGCGACAGCTCACGGCGAAGCCGGTGCCGCTTCGCTCTGCGCAGGCTGTTGCTGGGCCTGGATCGGGGCCGCCTCGACGGGCGGTGCAACCGGTTGCGAACCGTGGCTGTCATCCACCACCGGGGCTGCCGGCGCTTCGTGAACGGGCACGGCGGGGGCCGGCTCAGGCGCGACAGGCGCGCTGGCCTGGGCTGCGGCAGGCACGGCCACCGGGGCGCTTGCCGCCAGCGGCGCCGCATCTGGCTGGGCAGGTGTCAGCGGGGTTGGCGCAGGCTCGGGCAGCCCCAAGGCCGGCGCTGGTTGCTCCACTTTCGGCGGCTCAGCAGGAGTATCGGCCTTCTTCACCTTTTTCGGCTTCGGCAGGTAGCCCTCCACCAAGGCGAAATACCGCTCGTAGAACTGTGGCGCGGCCACTGTCTCGCTGGCGACCTTGACCATCGAGTCGTCGCTGGAGCCGATCGGCATCGACACCGAGCCCAGCACCCCGACGCCCAGGCTGGCAGAGGTGTTGGATTTTTTCAGGGTGTAGCGGTCCTGCAGGGCGTTGGCGAACATGGTCGAACGCTGCTTGTCGCTCATGTCCGGCACGCAGGTGATGTTGAAGCTGATCTGCATGTGGTTTTCGGCGCTCTGCTGAAAACTCTTGTTGCCGGCCACCTGGTTGGCATCGCTGCTGGTGATGATGTAGCCCTGGCTGAGCAGCGCACGCCGGGCAGCTTCGCAGGAGCCCGCTTCGCTGACCGGGAAACTGCGTGAGAAGGTGCCCGAGTCGTCGAAGTTCTCGTGCTCGTACACGGTAGCCTTCTTCGAGGAGCAACCGGATACGCCCGCCAGCACAAGGGCCAGCCCGAGCGCACCGTAGACGGATGATCTGGACATCGTGAATTCCGGGTAAATCGAACGGTGCCTATTGTGCAACACATCCACAAGTCACCGAAACCTTGAAAGGGCCAACATTGTGCAAGGTTCATGTAAAGGCCTGGAGAACGCCGGCCAAAGCACCGGGAACCTTCTCGCGATCATTAGCGATTTTTCGTACACCAGTCGCAAGAACCTCCTAACCAGACAAGGAAATTCCCTCGCTAGACTCATTCGCCCGTTCGAATGCCCAAGGAAATCGCTGATGAAGAATCTGCCGGTCCGCCTGAAACTCTTGCTTAGCCTCTCCCCACTGGTCTTGCTGGCGGCCCTCCTCGTGCTGACCGCGATCTTCACCCTCGGCACCCTGACCCATCGGGCTGAACGCCTGGTCTCGGTCAACTACATTCTCGACAACCTCAACGACATCCGCGCGACACAGATGGCCTATGCGCTGAACGGTGAACATGCAGAGCTGGAAAACCTGCACCAGGCCTACCGAAAAGTGAACGGGCTGATCGACGAAAATCTGACGCAGATGCCCGCCCCCCAGGCGCAGGCCCATCTTGGCGCCACACGCAAGATCATGGGCAACTACATGAGCAATCTGCAGCACAGCCTCGAGGCAGGTACCGAGACACTGTCCGGCCCCACGGGCAAACAGCTCACCACGCAAGTGCTTGCGGCCATCGAACACATCAACCAGCTGATCACCCAGCAGAACCAGGTCAGTGCCGCCGAGCTCAGCCAGCGCCGGCGCCTCATGCTCGCCGTGTTCTGCGGCACCCTGCTGCTGGCCTGCCTGGTAGCCTGGTTGCTGATCCGGCAGATCTGCTCCCCCCTGCAACAGGCCCTGGACATGGCCCGGCGCATTGGCGAAGGCGACCTGAGCGCCAGTGACCTTGGCCCACGCCGCGATGAGTTCGGCCAACTGCTCCAGGCCCTTGAGCGCAGCAGCGCCAATCTGCGCGGTATATTGCGCCGGATCGGCCAGGCCTGCGGGCAGCTTTCTCAGGCCTCGACGGCCCTGGCTTGCGTGATCGAACGCACCAGCAGCGGCGCCGCCAGCCAGCAGAGCGAAACCCGTCAGGTGGCGGCGGCGATGAGCCAGATGGCCTGCGCCGTGCAGGAGGTGGCGCACAACAGTTCGCTGGCCAGCGAGGCAACCCGCCAGGCCACTGACAAGGCCGAACTCAGCCAGCAGGTGGTCTGCGATACCCAGCGCCAGGTTGCCCAGCTGGCCAGTGACATCAGCAGCAGCACCGAGGCCGTGCAACAGCTGTGCACCTCTGCCGAGCAGATCAGCTGCATCATGGCGGTTATCCGCTCGGTGGCCGAGCAGACCAACCTGCTGGCCCTGAACGCAGCCATCGAGGCCGCCCGCGCTGGCGAAGCCGGGCACGGCTTCGCGGTGGTGGCCGACGAAGTGCGCGGTCTCGCCCTGCGTACCCAGCGCTCCACTGCCGAAATCGAAACACTGGTTACCCGCCTGCAGGACGGTGCCCGCCAGGCGGTGGAATGCCTGCAAGGCAACCGCCGCGTGGCCAGCAGCACCGTTGAGCTTGCCAATCAGGCGAGCGAGGCCCTGCAGGTCATCACGACCAGCGTTGATGATATCCAAGGCATGAACCAGCAGATTGCCGCCAGTACCGAGCAGCAAAGTACGGTCGTAGTGACCATTCGCCGTAATGTGGAGCGGGTGCGCGATGTCGCCGGCCACTCACTCTATGCCAGCCGGCAAATCGAGGAGGCGTCTATGGAACTTGAGCGGGTGGGCGCTGAGCTGAAAGGGTTGATCGGTAATTTCAGGCTCTGAAACAGGCAACCTGCCGACCGCCAGAAATGAAAAAAGCGACCCTAAGGTCGCTTTTTTGTTGTTCCGAGCTGTTCAAGGGGCTCAGAACTGAAGATGGCGCAGCGGACGGGACTCGAACCCGCGACCCCCGGCGTGACAGGCCGGTATTCTAACCGACTGAACTACCGCTGCGTATCGCTCGGGCTTGCACCCGATTGAAACTGGGATCCAGGCTTTCAAGCATCTAGGACGCGAAAGCCAGGCACAAAAAAAGCGATGCGAGATCGCCTTTTTTGTTTTGCTTCGAACTGTTCAAGGAGTTCAAAACACAAGATGGCGCAGCGGACGGGACTCGAACCCGCGACCCCCGGCGTGACAGGCCGGTATTCTAACCGACTGAACTACCGCTGCGTATCGTTCAGGTTTGCACCTGATTGAAACTGGGATCAGCCTCAGGCATATTTGCCTTCGACTTCAGACCGGTGCCAGGCACCCATCTGATACTGAAAAATGGCGCGGCGGACGGGACTCGAACCCGCGACCCCCGGCGTGACAGGCCGGTATTCTAACCGACTGAACTACCGCCGCGCAGTGTGGACTTGCGTCCTGTTCCTCTCTGACATTCAGCTTCGTTAGAAGCACCCTGTACCAGGAACATTCTCAGGAAGTGGTGGGTGATGACGGGATCGAACCGCCGACCCTCTGCTTGTAAGGCAGATGCTCTCCCGGCTGAGCTAATCACCCCCGCGATGTTGCTTGTTGCGTTTGCTTCGCTGAGGCCGCGAAATTTACGCAGGTACCGATGCTAAGTCAATAGCCCCATTGAATTTTTTTTAAAAAAGGGCAAAAAAGCAGAAGGTGGCCAGGTGGTCGTCCAGGCTGGGACTGCCGGGCCCATCGCGGGGCAAGCCCGCTCCCACGGGACATAGGCAACAAAAAAGGGCCTTACGGCCCTTTCTCTTGTTTCTCAATAACTTACAGCTCAGGTGTAGATCATCTTGCGGGTCATGCCGCCATCGACCACGAATTCCTGGCCGGTGACGAACCCTGCCTGGCGCGACAGCAACCATGCCACCAAGGCCGCCACGTCCTCCACCGTCCCTACCCTGCCCGCCGGATGCTGGGCATGGTCGGCCTCAGTCAGGGGCTCGGCTCGACGCTGCGACGGGTCACGGGCATCGATCCAGCCGGGGCTGACGGCATTGACACGGATCTCCGGCCCCAGGCTCATCGCCAGGGCGTGGGTCAGTGCCATCAGCCCGCCTTTACTTGCCGCATAGGCTTCCGTATCCGGCTCGGACTGCCGGGCACGGGTAGAGGTCAGGTTGACGATGGCACCGCCATGGGCGCGCAGGTACGGTGCGCAATGCTTGGCCAGCAGCATCGGACCATTGAGGTTGACCGCCAGCACACGGTTCCACTGGCTGAGCGACAGGCTTTCCAGCGTCTGGTTGTGCGGATTGGCGATGGCCGCATTGCTCACCAGCGCATCCAGCCGGCCGAACTGCCCGAGCACTTCGGACACCCCGGCACTGACCTGGGCTTCGTCGGCAACATCCATGCTGACGAACCAGGCATTGTCGCCCAGCGCCTTGGCCACCCGGGCGCCACGCTGGCGGTCCAGGTCACTGAGGACGACTTGCCAACCTTCGCAGATCAGCCAGGCGGCGATGCCCAGGCCGATGCCGCGCGCGGCACCGGTAACCAGGGCCACCCGGCCGTTATGGCCAGGCTCGCCACCCTTCCAGTCGATCACAGCGCCGCCAGACCGCGGGCAAGATCGGCTTGCAGGTCAGCCACATCTTCCAGGCCGACGGCGACGCGGATCAGGCTGTCACGGATGCCCGCCGCTTCACGCTCCTGCGCCGACAAGCGGCCGTGGGAGGTGGTGGCCGGGTGGGCGATGGTGGTCTTGCTGTCGCCCAGGTTGGTGGTGATCGAGATCACCCGAGTAGCATCGATGAAGCGCCAGGCGCCCTCTTTGCCACCTTTGACCTCGAAGCTGACCACCGCGCCGAAACCGCTCATCTGGCGCTTGGCCAGCTCATGCTGCGGATGGCTCGGCAGCCCGGCGTAGTGCACCTTCTCCACACCGTCCTGCTGTTCGAGCCACTCGGCCAGGCGCTGGGCGCTCTCGCAATGGGCACGCATGCGCAGCTTGAGCGTCTCCAGGCCCTTGGTGAAGATCCAGGCATTGAACGGGCTGAGGGTCGGGCCGGCGGTGCGCAGGAAGCCCACCACTTCTTTCATCTGTTCGCTGCGCCCAGCGACCACGCCACCCATGCAACGGCCCTGGCCGTCGATGAACTTGGTGGCCGAATGGAACACGATGTCGGCGCCAAGCTTGAGCGGCTGCTGCAAGGCCGGGGTGCTGAAGCAGTTGTCCACCACCAGCATGGCACCACGGGCATGGGCAATCTCGGCCAGCGCGGTGATGTCCACCAGCTCGGCCAGCGGGTTGGACGGCGACTCGACGATCAACAGCTTGGTGTTGGCCTTGATGGCCTGCTCCCAACCGTTCAGATCGACCAGCGGCACATAGTCCACCTGCACGCCGAAGCGCTTGAAGTACTTTTCGAACAGGCTGATGGTCGAGCCGAACACGCTCTGCGACACCAGCACGTGGTCGCCGGCACTGCACAGCGACATCACCACGGCGAGGATCGCCGCCATGCCGGTGGAAGTACCCACGGCCTGCTCGGCACCTTCCATTGCCGCCAGGCGCTCTTCGAAGGCGCGCACGGACGGGTTGGTGTAGCGCGAATAGACGTTGCCCGGCGTCTCGCCGGCGAAACGCGCGGCGGCGTCGGCGGCCGTGCGGAAGACATAGCTGGAGGTCAGGAACAGCGCTTCGCTGTGCTCGCCCTCCGGTGTGCGGTGCTGACCGGCGCGGACCGCCAGGGTGTCGAAACCGACACCCTCGAGGTCACTGTCCAGTCGCCCGGCATCCCATTGATCCGTCATGCCGTCGCTCCCAAAGTCAGTTGTTGTACAGGTCGATGATCGCGCTGACTGCCTGGGTCTTCACCTTGGCCAGGTCGTTACGGGCCTGCTCGATGCGCTCGAGGTAGGCATCGTCGATGTCGCCGGTGACATACTCACCGTTGAACACCGCGCAATCGAAGTGCTCGATCTTGATCTTGCCGCCACCGACCGATTCGATCAGGTCCGGCAGGTCCTGGTAAATCAGCCAGTCGGCGCCGATCAACTCGGCCACCTGTTCGGTGGTGCGGTTGTGGGCGATCAGTTCGTGAGCGCTCGGCATGTCGATGCCGTAGACGTTGGGGTAGCGCACCGCGGGGGCCGCGGAGCAGAAGTAGACGTTCTTGGCGCCGGCTTCACGGGCCATCTGGATGATCTGCTTGCAGGTGGTGCCGCGCACGATCGAGTCGTCCACCAGCATCACGTTCTTGCCGCGGAATTCCAGCTCGATGGCGTTGAGCTTCTGGCGCACCGATTTCTTGCGCGCAGCCTGGCCGGGCATGATGAAGGTACGGCCGATGTAGCGGTTCTTGACGAAGCCTTCGCGGAACTTCACGCCCAGGTGGTTGGCCAGCTCCAGCGCGGCGGTGCGGCTGGTGTCCGGGATCGGGATGACTACGTCGATGTCATGGTCCGGGCGCTCGCGCTGGATCTTCTCGGCCAGTTTCTCGCCCATGCGCAGGCGCGCCTTGTACACCGAGACGCCGTCGATGATCGAGTCCGGGCGGGCCAGGTAGACGTGCTCGAAGATGCACGGCTGCAGCTTGGGGTTGTTCGCGCACTGCTGGGTGAACAGCTGGCCTTCTTCGGTGATGTACACCGCTTCGCCTGGTGCCAGGTCACGGATCAGGGTAAAGCCGAGCACGTCGAGCGCGACGCTTTCCGAGGCGATCATGTACTCGACGCCTTCGTCGGTGTGACGCTGGCCGAACACCACCGGACGGATGCCGTTGGGGTCACGGAAGCCGACGATGCCGTAGCCGGTGATCATCGCCACCACCGCGTAACCGCCGACGCAGCGGCTGTGCACGTGGGAGACCGCGGCGAACACGTCTTCCTGGGTAGGCTGCAGCTTGCCGCGCACCGCCAGTTCATGGGCGAACACGTTCAGCAGCACTTCGGAGTCGGAGTTGGTGTTGACGTGGCGCAGGTCGGACTCGTAGATCTCCTTGGCCAGCTGCTCGACGTTGGTCAGGTTGCCGTTGTGCGCCAGGGTGATGCCGTACGGCGAGTTGACATAGAACGGCTGGGCCTCGGCCGAGGTGGAGCTGCCGGCGGTCGGGTAACGCACGTGGCCGATACCGATGGTGCCAACCAGGCGCTGCATGTGGCGCTGCTGGAAGACGTCGCGCACCAGGCCATTATCCTTGCGCAGGAACAACCGGCCGTCATGGCTGGTCACGATACCGGCAGCGTCCTGGCCGCGGTGCTGGAGGACCGTAAGCGCGTCATACAGCGCCTGATTGACGTTCGACTTACCGACGATACCGACGATGCCACACATGCGACGCAACCCCTACTTTGATGAAACTTGAGTGAATAGCGCTCAGGGCTTTGCAGGCCCGAGCAGCTGTTCCTTGAACGGAAGGTCAACGGGTGCGCTGACCCCACTGGACATCCACTGGCCGGTGAACCCGAGAATCAGGTTTTTCGACCAGTCGGCTACCAATAGAAATTGTGGTATCAGGCGAGATTCCTGCCACCACGGATCCTGTTGTACCGGCCCCAGGCTGAGCAGCCCGACAGCCACCACCACCAGCAAGGCCCCGCGCGCGGCGCCGAACGCCGTGCCGAGGAAGCGATCGGTACCGGACAGCCCGGTCACGCGGATCAGCTCGCCGATGAGGAAGTTGAGCATTGCCCCCACCAGCAAGGTGGCGACGAAAAGAATGGCGCAGCCGGCGATGGTGCGCATCGAGGGCGTCTGGATGTAGCTTTCGAGATAGACCGAGAGCGAGCCACCGAACATCCAGGCCAGCGCCCCGGCGACAATCCAGATGACCAGAGACAAGGCTTCCTTGACGAAGCCGCGCTTGAGACTGATCAGTGAGGAAACGGCGATGATCGCGATGATCGCCCAATCAACCCAGGTAAATGCCACGGTGCTGCCTGCCGACGTTTGAGGCGGCGCATTTTACCAGAGCGGAGGGCTTGGGGTAAGCGGAATGTCAGGTGTTTGAAGGGCTGCAGGCTGACTCCAGGGACAGCTTTGCACCTTGCAGTTCGGGCCGTAGCGCCTGCCGAGGCCCTATCGCCGGCAAGCCGGCTCCCACAGGGATCACATGACCTTCAGGACTAATGCCATACCTGTGGGAGCTGGCTTGCCAGCGATAAGGCCAGCACAGGCAACAGCAGACAGTTGCTCCCACAGGGATTGCACAACCCTCAAAACCCGTGGGAGCGGCGGTGCGCCGCTGCGACCTGCCCTGCGATGACTTCAGCCGCGCTCGGGCTGGAAGCGCACCAGAATCCCCTTGAGATTCTGCTGGCGATTGATCACGTCACGCACGCGCTCGGCCTCGGCGCGCTCGATCAACGGCCCCACATACACCCGGTTCATGCCACCGGCCGAACGGATGTAGGCGTTGTAGCCCTGGCTACGCAGGGTGTTTTGCAGTTTTTCGGCACCGGCGCGGTTGGACAGGCTGGCCAGCTGGATCGACCAGCTTACCGGCAGACCGTTGACGTCGATCTTGCCTGGCACGGCCGGCTTGCTCGCCGCCGCAGTGACTGCCGGGGCAGGTGCGGGCGCTGGTGCTGGGCGGGCTTCAACCTTTGGCGTCGGCACCGGCGTCTGCGGCTTGGGCGCAACAGCCACCTGGGCCTGAGGCACTGGCGCGATGGGCTGGCTTGGCGTGGTTACTGGCGCCGTCGATTCATCGATCACCACCGGCGCTGGATCAACCTGCTCCGGCAATGGTTGCGGCTCCGGCACCGCTACCGGCTCGACCTGCACCTGAGGCAGGCTCGGCATGGCAGGCGCCTGGGGCGCCTCGACGCGCACCTGGCGCATCTCGTCCTCGCGGGTGAACAGCATCGGCAAGAAGATCACCGCCAGCGCCACCAGTACCAGCGCACCGACCATGCGCTGCTTCATCCCTTTATCCAGCACTGCCATCTACTCCATCCTCTGGGGCCTGCCGTTCAAGCCAGGCCAGGGCCTCGCCGACGCAGAAAAACGAACCGAACAGCAGGATCTGGTCATCCGCCGTCGCCTGGGCGCACTGCCCTTCCAGGGCAGCATCGACGCTGGGGTGAGACTTCACTGTCGCACCGAGGTTCGTCAAGGCCTTGGCCAGTTCCTCAGCCGGGCGGCTGCGCGGCGTATCCAGCGGCGCCACTGCCCAATGCCCGACCAGCCCCTGCAAAGGCTCGATCACACCCTGCAGATCCTTGTCGGCCAACAGCCCGAAAACAGCCAGGCGTCGACCTTTCGGCGGACGGGCCGCCAGGCGACGCGCCAAATACTCGGCCGCATGCGGGTTGTGCCCCACATCCAGCAGCAACTCAACGCGCTTGCCCTTGAATACCAGCGAGCGCCGATCCAGCCGACCGGTGATACGGGTGTCCAGCAGCGCCTGCTTCACCAGTGCCTCATCCCACGGCAGGTCCATCAGCGCAAAAGCCTGCAGGGCTAGCGCTGCGTTCTCCATGGGCAGGTCGAGCAACGGCAGGTCGCGCAATTCAAGCTGCGTTCCGTCGGCCTTGCTGCCGCGCCAATGCCAGTGGTTGTCGGTACTGGCCAGGTCGAAGTCGCGCCCGCGCAGGAACAACGGGCAAGCCAGCTCGCTCGCCTTGTCCAACAAGGGTTGCGGCGGGTCCAGGTCACCGCACAGGGCCGGTTTGCCCTGGCGGAAGATCCCGGCCTTCTCGAAGGCCACCAATTCGCGGGTGTCCCCCAGGTAGTCGACATGATCGACACCGATGCTGGTGACCAGCGAAATGTCGGCATCCACCACATTGACCGTATCCAGCCGGCCGCCCAGGCCCACCTCGAGCACCACGGCATCCAGTTGCGACTGGCTGAACAGCCAGAACGCCGCCAGGGTACCCATCTCGAAATAGGTCAGCGAGGTAGCGCCGCGCGCCGCCTCGACGGCGACAAAGGCTTCGCACAGCTGCTCATCGCTGGCTTCGACGCCATCGATGAGCACGCGCTCGTTGTAACGCAACAGGTGCGGCGAGCTGTAGACCCCGACCTTGAGCCCCTGGGCGCGCAGCAGCGAGGCCACGAAAGCACAGGTGGAGCCTTTGCCGTTGGTGCCGGTGACCGTCACCACGCGAGGCGCCAGCTTGCCCAACTGCAGGCGCGCCAGCACCTGCCGGGAACGCTCCAGGCCCATGTCGATGGCCGTAGGGTGCAACTGTTCGAGGTAGGCGAGCCACTCGCCCAGGTTGCGCTGGCTCATCACGCTACCGCAGCCGCCTCACGGGCTTCTGCCGGGGTAGCCTGGCCGGTCATCTGGGCCAGCAGGCGGGCCAGGCGCGGACGCAGCTCGTCACGGGAGATGATCAGGTCGATGGCGCCGTGCTCCAGCAGGAACTCGCTGCGCTGGAAGCCTTCTGGCAGTTTCTCGCGCACGGTCTGCTCGATGACCCGCGGGCCGGCGAAGCCGATCAGTGCCTTGGGCTCGCCGACGATCACGTCACCGAGCATTGCCAGGCTGGCGGAAACGCCGCCATAGACCGGGTCGGTCAGCACCGAGATGAACGGGATGCCTTCTTCACGCAGGCGCGCCAGCACCGCCGAGGTTTTGGCCATCTGCATCAGCGAGATCAGCGCTTCCTGCATGCGCGCACCACCGGAGGCGGAGAAGCACACCATCGGGCAGCGGTTCTCCAGGGCGTAGTTGGCAGCGCGCACGAAGCGTTCGCCGACGATGGCACCCATCGAACCACCCATGAAGGAGAATTCGAAGGCGCTGACCACGATCGGCATGCCCATCAGGGTGCCGCTCATGGAGATCAGTGCGTCTTTCTCGCCGGTCTGCTTCTGGGCAGCGGTCAGGCGGTCCTTGTACTTCTTGCCGTCACGGAACTTCAGACGGTCGACCGGCTCCAGGTCGGCACCCAGTTCGGCACGGCCGTCCTGGTCGAGGAAGATGTCGATGCGCGCACGTGCGCCGATGCGCATGTGGTGGTTGCACTTGGGGCAGACATCGAGGGTCTTTTCCAGCTCCGGACGGTAAAGCACGGCCTCGCAGGACGGGCACTTGTGCCACAGCCCTTCGGGCACCGAGCTCTTCTTCACCTCGGAACGCATGATCGAAGGGATCAGTTTGTCTACCAACCAGTTGCTCATGCTTTCTTTCTCCAGTAATGGCGGGCGGGAGGCGTTGCCTGCCCCACCCTGCCCTTGAGCTCAAATTCTGCTTTGAAACGACGATGGGCCGGCCATGACTGCGCCATGTACCGCCCCACCTCCAATAATTACGCCGATGGCCTGAGCCGCTGCCTTGCAGGCGCGGCCTGGCAGCATCGGGCTGCGAAACCTATGGACGATGGCGCGCGGCCAGCCGTCACATCCGCCATCACGCCTGGCGCACTGCCTGCATGAAGGCCTCGATCTTCACGGCATCCTTGATGCCCTTGGCCTGCTCCACGCCACCACTGACATCCACCGCGTACGGGCGCACCTGGCGGATGGCCTGGGCGACATTGTCGGCCGACAGGCCGCCAGCCAGGATGATCGGTTTGCTCAGGTGTTGCGGTATCAAAGACCAGTCGAACGCTTCGCCGGTTCCCCCCGGGATGCCGGGCACATAAGCGTCCAGCAGGATGCCGCGGGCGCCGGCGTAGAGCTTGCAGGCCGCCTCGAGGTCATCGCCGGGGCGTACACGCAGGGCTTTGATCCAGGGGCGATGGTAACCCTCGCAGTCAGCCGGGCTTTCATCGCCGTGGAACTGTAGCAGGTCCAGTTGAACGACTTCGAGGATCTCGTTCAGCTCGCAACGCGAGGCATTGACGAACAGGCCCACGGTCGTCACGAAGGGCGGCAAGGCCTCGACGATCGCCCGGGCCTTGCGCACGTCCACGGCCCGCGGGCTTTTTTCATAGAACACCAGGCCGATGGCATCGGCGCCGGCCTCGACAGCGGCGAGGGCGTCCTCGATGCGGGTAATCCCGCAGATCTTGCTGCGAACCTTGCTCATGGACAGCGAACCTTGAGTGATCGATGAAAGCGCCGATGGTAGCAAATGACCTTTGCTCCGTCAGTCCGACAACGCCTCGAAACCGGTGAGAAAGTGTGGGCCGATGTAACGCTGCGGCAGCTCGTACTCGGGCGGGTACTCGACCTTCACCAGGTACAACCCATAAGGGTGCGCGGTCACCCCCGCCGCGCGGCGATCACGCCCCTCGAGCACCTCGCGGGCCCATTCCACCGGGCGCTCGCCGGTTCCGATGGCCATCAGCATGCCGGCGATGTTGCGCACCATGTGATGGAGGAAGGCGGTGGCACGCACATCGATCACGATCATCTGGCCATGGCGGGTAACGCGCAGGTGATGGATGTGCTTGACCGGCGACTTGGCCTGGCACTGGCTGGCGCGGAAGGCGCTGAAGTCATGGGTGCCGAGCAGGTACTGCGCGGCTTCGGCCATGCGCGTGACATCCAGCGGCCGATGGTTCCAGGTCACTTCCTCGGCGAGGTGGGCCGGACGGATCGGGTCGTTGTAGATGACATAGCGGTAGCGCCGCGCATTGGCTTTGAAGCGGGCATGGAAATCCGCAGGCATCGGCCTGGACCAGACCACGCTGATGTCGTGGGGCAGGTTGAAGTTGGTGCCCAGGGTCCAGGCGCGCTCATCGCGCACGGCCTGGGTATCGAAATGCACGATCTGCCCGCAGCCATGCACCCCGGCGTCGGTGCGCCCGGCACAGATCACGCTGATCGGTTCGTTGGCCACCTTCGACAGCGCCTGCTCGAGTGCTTGCTGGACGCTGGGCACACCACTGGCCTGGCGCTGCCAGCCGCGGTAGCGCGAACCTTTGTATTCCACGCCCAGGGCGATGCGGGTGAAACCTTCGGCCGCTGATTCGGCGGCGGCGTTGTCGATGATGTCCAAGAACGTGAAACCTGATGATGAAACGAAAAGGCGGGCAGTATAGCGGCAAACCGCATGATGGCCGAAACGATCGCGGGGCAAGCCCGCCCCCACGCGCCCCTCATTGCAGGGCTGTCGTGGGAGCGGGCTTGCCCCGCGATCGTTTCAGCGATCAGACCAGGCGCGAGAGCATCTCGTTGGCTTCCTGGCGCTGGTTCTCATCGCCATCCTTGGCCACTTCGTCGAGGATGTCGCGAGCGCCGTCATGGTCACCCATGTCGATGTAGGCACGCGCCAGGTCCAGCTTGGTGGCCACTTCGTCGGTACCGGAGAAGAAGTCGAAGTCCAGGTCATCCAGCGGTTCCGGCTCCTGGGCGGCGTCTTCGGCGGTGAAGCTTGGCGCATTGTCTGGCGCATCGAGGCTTTGCGACAGTTTGTCGAGCTCGGCGTTGACGTCGTCCAGTTCGGAAGCAAATTTCTGCGCCGCCGGCGAGTCGTCATCCAGCGACAGCGACAGGTCGAAGTCGTCCGGCAGCTCCAGCTCGGAAATCGGGTCGAACTCGGGCATGGCTTCGAAGGCCGCCAACTCGGCCGCCACATCCACTGCCGGCTCCTCGCTGCTGGCCGAGGTCTCTGGCTCACCCACATCAAGGTCGAAATCGGCGAGATCATCGAGGGCCTGCGGCTGCTCCGGGGCCTGAGCCTGGGCTTGGGCCAACAGGGCTTCAAAATCATCGTCGGCATCGGTTTCGCTGACGGCAGGCGCAGCATCGGCCTGTGGCAGCGCAGCAGCCGACACCGCCTCTTCCAGTGCAGTCAGATCGAGAGGGTCTTCTTCCGGCAGGTCATCACCCAGGCTCAAGTCGAAGGCACTGTCCAGATCGTCTTCAGCAACCGGGGCCGGTTCAGGCTCAGGCTCCGGGAAGGCCTCGGCAACGGCTTCGGGCTCCACTGCCGGCTCAGGCTCGGCTTCGACGGCAGCCGGCGCCGGGTCCTGCAACAGCTCCTGGACGTATTGTTCGTCCAGCTCGGCAGCCAGGGCTGCGGCACCAGCCGCCACCGCCGCGACGCCGAGCATCGCCGGGAAGCGCTCCTTGAGCGAGGCGACTTCGGCCTGATTCTGCTCGCCTGGCGCCAGCTTGCGCTCCTGGCCAGCAAAGGCATCCTGGTCACCCTGACGGGCATACACTTCCATCAGCTTCAGGCGCAGGTCACTGCGCTGCGGCTCGGAAGCGACGGCGGCTTCGAGCAGGTCGGCGGCATGGTTCAGGCGACCACGGGCCAGGCTCTCATCAACCTCGGCGAACAGCGCGGCGCGCGGGTCCACTGCGGGGGCGGCAGGCGCTGGCGCAGGCGCAGGTATCTCGGCAGCCGTTGCCGCCGCCGCCGAGGCGGCGACTACTGCAGGCGACAGGGTGACGCTGGGCGCCGAGACGTCCAGGCCGGCGAAGCTGTCCGGCGGCAGGTCCAGGTCCGGGGCACGCTCACCCTCTTCAGACAGGGCGCGAGCCATGCGCAGGTGTTTTTCAGCTTCCTGCTGGGCTTTGCGCTTGCGCGCCAAAAGCAGCAGCAACAGCAACAGGGCGAGGAACGCCGAGCCGGCGATCAGCCCCAGCAGCAGCGGGTTGCCCATCAGTTCATCGAGCGCGCCCTGCTCTTGGGCAGCAGGTGCTTCGCTGGTGGCCGGCGTGGTTGGCGGCGCGGTATCGACCGCAGCAGGCGCTGGCGCCACCACAGGTTCAGCGGGCGTCAACTGGGCGTTGAGGGCTGGCTGCGCCGGTGCAGGTTCACTTGGCTGTGCCTGCGGTGCCGCGCCTTGAGCTTCAAGGCGCGCCAACTGGTCGTTTTTCAGTTCGATCAGCCGCTGCAGCTTGTCCAGCTGGCTCTGCAGATCGGCCATGCGGCTTTTGAGCTCGTCGTTGTCACGACGGCTGGTATCCAGGCTTTCCTGGGCCACGGCAAGCTTGTCGTTCAGCGCCTTGGCCTGGCCAGCGGCGCCCTTGCCGCCGGGGGCCACCAGGCGCAGGTTGTCGCCCTGGGCGATACGCGCCGGAGCCTCGCCGGCCTGGCCACGGCGGGTGGCGTCCAGCTGGCGGGCGCGCGGCCCCAGGCGTCGGCCTTCACGCCAGGCGGCGTACTGCTCGGCCACTTCACGGTTGGCTTCGCCCTGGGCAATGCTCTGTACCTGCTGCTGATCAGGCAGGCGCAGCACCTGCCCGGTCTTGAGCTGGTTGATGTTGTTGCCGATGAACGCATCCGGGTTCAACGCCTGGATCGCCAGCATGGTCTGCTGGACCGAGCCGCCCTGGGTATTGCGCGCGGCAATCTGCCACAGCGTGTCACGGCGTTTGGTGGTGTAGCTGCCGGAGCTTTGCGCTGGGTTGATGTTGGCCTGGGACGGCTGGCTGCCCTGGGCCTTGGCCTGGTCGAGCAGCACGTTGTAGTCGCGCAGCAGACGCCCCTGCGGCCACATCACCTGGACCAGGAACTTGACCACCGGCTCCGGCAAGGCCTTGCTGGAGGTGACGCGCAGCACGCTGCGGCCATTGGGGTTGATCACGGGGGTGAAGGTCAGGTCTTCGAGGTAGGTCGGGTATGCCACCCCGGCCTTGGCGAACTCCTCCGGCGACGCCAGGCTTGGCGCCATCTCGGTTGCGGTGAGGTCGCGCACGTCGAGCAGCTCGATCTCGGCATCCAGTGGCTGGTTCTGTGCCGACTTCAGGGTCAGCTCCCCCAACCCCAAGGCATTCGCCACGCCGGACGACAGCGCCGAGGCTGCCGCGATGGCCAGTACCAGTTTGCGAATTCGAAGCATGAACTCTTCCCTTGTAAGAACCGTCCCAAAAACCCTGTTGTGGTGCAGGACAAAATTGCTGGTCAGTATCTTTTACGCCATGTGTTTAATCAACAATTGCGCCACCTGCACGGCGTTGAGTGCCGCGCCTTTGCGCACATTGTCGGTGGTCAGCCAGAGGTTGAGCTGTTCATCCTCATCTATCCCGTGACGTACACGACCAACATAGACCACGTCCTGGCCCACTGCGTCACCTACCGGCGTCGGATAATCGCCTGGTTCGACCAGTTCGATGCTCTCGGCCGCTTCGAGTGCGGTGTTCACAGCGCCCAGATCGACCGGGCGACGGCTCTGCACCGCCACACTGAAGCTATCGCCGAAAAACACCGGGACTTGAATGCAGGACACGGAAATCTTCAATTGCGGCAGGCCCAGCAGTTGGCGCAGCTCGCTGACCAGGCGCCGCTCCACGGCGGTGTGGCCCTGCTCGTCGGGTGCGCCGACCTGCGGCAACAGGTTGAAGGCCACCTGGCGGTCGAAGAAGCGCGGCTCCAGCGGGCGGGCGTTGAGCAGCTCGGCGGTTTGCCGGGCCAGCTCGCTGACCGCCTCCTTGCCTTGGGCCGAAACGGCCAGGCAAGCGTTGACCTGAACGCGCTCGATGTCGAGCAAGCCCTTGAGGGGCGCCAGCGCCACGGCCAGTGCCACCGCGCCTGCGCAGGGGCTGGTGATGAGGGCTGGCTGCGGCAAGTCGGCGATGCGCTCGGCGTTGGCTTCCGGCACCAGCGCAACGGCCCCGTCCAGCACGCCAGACAGGTCGATCACGGTGCAGCCGGCTTGCTGGGCTTTAGGTGCGAAGCTACGGCTGACGGCGGGGCTGGCGGCGAAGAACACCAGTTTCACTTGCTTGAAGTCGAAGCTGTCCACTTCACGGACTTTGAGCTTCTTGCCGGCGAACATGACGCTGCTGCCCGCCGATTCCATGCTGGCCAGCAGGTGCAGGGTGGCCACCGGGAAGGACAGTTCCTCGAGGATCTGCACGAGGGTTTCACCGACTGCGCCGGTGGCGCCTACTACGGCGATATCTACAGGGGTGGTCATGGCTCGGGTTCCTTCTTTGTTCAGCGGGTACGGCGGGGAGCGGCACTTTACTTGGATTGTGGGGTGGGAGATAGGTTTGGCTTTGAGAGTGTGGGTTTTGATAGATGTATGCGCATTCGTTGGCGATGGCGACGCTTAGTCACCTTTCCGCCCTTACGGCGGCCTACTTTTTTCTTGGAAAAAGTAGGCAAAACCGCTTGCTCCCATCATACGGCCCCTACGCTGCGCTTCGGGGTCCCCTCGCTCCGGTGCCTTCCGGGCCCGCGCGGCCTACGACTCGCTGCGCAAGTCTACATCTCGCGCCTTCGGCTTACGCCGAAGGGTGCTGCGCACCAGGGCCCTACAGTCACCTCCACTCGGCCTCCTGAAGTCGCAATTTGTGTTGCCTGAACTATTGCGCGCTTAGAAGCAAAAGCAAAAACAGATCAAGAGCAGATCAAGAGCAGTAATGCGGCTATCTAGGTTTGGCTGTTGTTTCTGTGTTGTTTGTTCGGGCCCTATCGCCGGCAAGCCGGCTCCCACAGGTACAGCGCAAGGCTGAAAGTTCGCACTAACCTGTGAGAGCTGGCTTGCCAGCGATTGCAATCCTGAGTTCCCACCCAATCCAACTAGCGACAGCTAACGCCAGCCCAGGCGCCGCCCCTAACTTCGCGACTTCAGGAGGCTGA
>NZ_JBMOWQ010000230.1:0-42929 GCF_049310485.1 Pseudomonas sp. GZD-209 | reverse complement strand
CCCCCCGATAGAGCAGAACCAGGATTACGCCAGGCTCTTGCTCACCACCTCATACACATCACTGGACAGCGCGCCCGAAGCCAGAATCCGCTCCAGCTCACCCTTCATCAACGCCTGACGTTTATCGTCATACTTGCGCCAGCGGGTCAGCGGCGCCAATTGGCGCGAAGCGATCTGCGGGTTCAGTGCATTGAGTTCGATCACCAGGTCCGCCAGGAAGCGATAGCCCGAACCGTCAGCGGCATGGAAGTTGACCAGGTTCTGCCCGGCGAAAGCACCGACCAGTGCCCGCACCTTGTTCGGGTTCTTCAGGGTGAAGGCCGGGTGCTGCATCAGCGCCTTGACCCGCGCCAGCCCGCCCGGCAAGGCACTTGCCGCCTGCACGCTGAACCACTGGTCCATGACCAGCGGGTTGTCCTTGAAGTGCTCGGCGAAGGTTTCCAGGGCCTTGGCCCGCTCAGCCTCGAACGGCGAGTTGACCAGCACTGCCAGGGCGGTGAGGCGCTCGGTCATGTTGTCGCACTGTTCGAACTGCTCCAGGGTCGCTTCCACAACCTGCGGCTTGCCGCTCAACATCAGGTACGACAACGCAATGTTCTGCAGGCTGCGGCGCGCGAAGTGCTCGGCAGAGGCGACGTAAGGGGTCTTGCGCGACACTTCGCGGTTGGCCTGGTAACGGGCCCACAGGGCGTCGAACAACTGCGCGGCGATCTGCTGGCGGGCAAACTCGCGGGCAGCGTGGATGGCGTCCACATCGGCCACCTGGCTGATCTCGGTGAGGTAGGCCTCGCCCGGCAGCGAGAGCATCTCGGCGACCATGGCAGGGTCCAGCGACTCATTGCCGACCACAGTGCCCAGCGCGCTGATCAAGCGCTGATCAAGCGTGAGCGCTTCGCCACGCTGGTGCTGGCCGATCAGTTCCTGCAGCACCTGTACCGCCAACTGCTGCCCCGCTTCCCAGCGGTTGAAGCCGTCGCTGTCGTGCTGCATGAGGAACATCAGCTGGTCGCGGTCGTAGGGGAAGCTCAGCTTGACCGGGGCGCTGAAGCCACGCAGCAACGAGGGCAGCGGCTGGCTGGCGATACCTTCGAAGGTGAAGGTCTGCTCGGCTTCGGTCACCGACAGCACGCGGCTGGTGCCGCTGGCGGCGCTTTCGCCGGCCAGGCGCAGCGGCAGGTCATTGCCTTCGGCGTCCAGCAGGCCCAGTGCCACCGGGATCACGAACGGCAACTTCTCGACCTTGTCCGGGGTCGGCGGGCAGCTCTGGCGGAAGGTCAGGCTGTAGCGCTGCGCAGCGGCATCGTAAGCCTCGCTGACTTCCAGGCGCGGGGTGCCGGCCTGGCTGTACCAGCGCTTGAACTGGCTCAGGTCGACGCCGTTGGCGTCTTCCATGGCCTTGATGAAGTCGTCGGTGGTCACCGCCTGGCCGTCATGGCGCTCGAAATACAGGTCGCTGCCTTTGCGGAAGCCCTCGGCCCCCAGCAGGGTGTGGACCATGCCGACCACCTCGGCGCCCTTCTCGTACACCGTCAGGGTGTAGAAGTTGGAGATCTCGATGAAGCTGTCCGGGCGGATCGGGTGGGCCATGGGGCCGGCGTCTTCGGCGAACTGATGGGTGCGCAGGTAGGCGACGTCCTCGATGCGCTTGACCGTGCGCGAGTTCATGTCGGCGCTGAACTCGGCATCACGGTACACCGTGAAGCCTTCCTTGAGCGACAGCTGGAACCAGTCGCGGCAGGTCACGCGGTTGCCCGACCAGTTGTGGAAGTACTCGTGGGCGACCACGCCTTCGACGCGCTGGTGGGCGGCGTCGGTGGCGGTCTCGGCACGGGCCAGCACACAGCTGGAGTTGAAGATGTTCAGGCCCTTGTTTTCCATGGCGCCCATGTTGAAGTCGTTGACCGCGACGATCATGAAGATGTCCAGGTCGTATTCACGGCCGTAGACCTCTTCGTCCCAGCGCATGGACTTCTTCAGGCTGACCATGGCGTGGTCGCACTTGTCGAGGTTCTCTTCCTCGACATAGATACGCAGGGTCACGTCACGGCCGGACTGACGGGTGAATTCACTCTCGACACACCACAAGTCACCCGCCACCAGGGCGAACAGGTACGCCGGCTTCTTGAACGGGTCTTCCCAGGTGGCCCAGTGGCGGCCGTCTTCGGCCGGTCCGCTGCCGACCGGGTTGCCGTTGGACAGCAGCACCGGGTAGCGATGCTGCTCGGCGATCACCGTGGTGGTGAAGACGCTCATCACGTCCGGGCGGTCGAGGTAGTAGGTGATCTTGCGGAAGCCCTCGGCCTCGCACTGGGTGCAGAACATCTTGCCGGACTTGTACAGGCCTTCCAGCGCGGTGTTGCTTTCCGGGTGGATCTTCACGCTGGTGTCGAGGGTGAAGCGCTCGGTTTTCGGCTGCAGGGTCAGGCTGCTGTCGTCGACTTGGTAGTCGCCCGCTTGCAGTTCCTGGTCATCCAGCGAGGCGCGCAGCAACTCCAGCTGCTGGCCGTCGAGCACCAGTGGCGGCAAGCCCGCGCCACGCGCGGGGTTGCGGTGCATGACCAGTTGCGCGTGCACCAGCGTGTGGTCCTCGAACAGCTCGAAGGTCAGGTGCGTCTCGTCGATCAGGTACTCGGGGGCCTGATAGTCCTTGAGGTAGATCACTTGCGGTTGTTCGGTACGCATGGTGACGATCCTTTACTGGAGCACGGCCAGTTGATAGGCCGTGTACTTGCGAATGTTGATCACGCCGGTGTCGAAGATCAGGTACTGGCCCTTGATGCCCAGCAGCGTGCCTTCCACGACCGGGTCCTTGTCGAGGTTGAAGCTGACGATCTTTTTCGGGTAAGCCTCGACCGGGTAGCGCATCTGCACCACCTCGGCGTCGGGCAGCGGCTGGATGGCCTGCAGGCCAAAGCGCTCCTGCAGCCCACGGATACCGTCGGCGCAGGCGTCGAAAATCTGTTCGCGGATGGCCACCAGGTCGAGCACCTCGGCATCGCCCTTGAGCAATGCACGCCAGTTGGTGCGGTCCGGCACCTGGCTGCGCAGGATATCTTCGACCAGCCCGGACTGTTGCCGGGTGGCCACGCGCATGATCGGCAGCGCCTGGCTGGCGCCCTGGTCGAGCCAGCGGGTGGGCAGCTGGGTGGCACGGGTGATGCCGACCTTGATGCCCGACGAGTTGGCCAGGTACACCACGTGGTCGGTCATGCAGAACTGCTCGCCCCACGACGGCTCACGGCAGGTGCCGGCGTCGTAGTGGCAGCGTTCCGGGGCCATGATGCACACGTCGCACTGAGCCAGCTTGGTCATGCAGGGGTAGCAGTAACCCTGGCTGAAGCTGGTCTTGGTGCGCTTGCCGCAGTGGGTGCAGTGGATGGCGCCGAGGTACTCCAGGCGGATCGACTGACCGATCAGCGGGTTCACCGGCACCTGGGTGTCGTCCAGGCGGAAACTGTATTGAACGACCGGTGCTTCCAGACGCACCGCCATCTTGCTCAAAGAGCCACGAGCGAGTTCGATCAATGTACCGAGTCCGACTTGAACAGGATGTTGGCGATCGGCGCGGACTTCGATGCGCACTCTTGCGGGCCCATGTAGCCGGTGCGCTGGTCTTCGGGCAGGTTCTGGATTTCCCAGGCGATCACGGCCTGCAGCGACAGTTCTTTCTGCTCGGCGGTGAGCTTGCGGCCATCGGACCATTTGCCGATTTCGACGGCCGTTTTCAGGCTTTCGTAGATCTCGGGGGTGATGTTTTCGATCATTTGCGCGAACGTGGACATGGTGTCTCCTCAGTCAGGCGGACAGTTTACGCCGGGCGAGCCATCCACCCAAGAGGCCGGTCAGGCAACCGATGAGCAACCCGCCGACATGGGCGGCATTGGCGATCTGGCCGAAGCCGAGCTGGCCGACCACACCGCTCAGGCACACCAGCAGCCAGATCAGCATCATCGCCAGCACGCCCCGGGGCAGGCTGAACTGCGGGTTGGGCGCCAGCTTCTGGTACAGCCAGACATGCCCGAGCAAGCCGTACAGCACGCCGGACAAGCCACCGAACAGGCTCGGCCCGCTGGTGAAGTGCTGGGCCAGGTTGGACACCAGGCTGAACAACAGGGTCAAAGACAGCAGCATCCACGGGCCCTGGCGCAGTTCGATGCGTTTACCCAGCTCCCAGTACCACATCCCGTTCATCGCCAGGTGCAGTACGCCGAAGTGCAGCAGCATGGGCGATACCAGGCGCCACCACTGGCCTTCGCCGAGTGCCTGCAGCAGCGGGGTGAAATACAGGTATTCGCCCTGCACCTGGAACGGCAGGAAGGTGAACCAGGCGATGGTGGTCAGGTTGTCGCCCAGGCCGGTCAGGCCGGCGACCACCAGGCACAGGAACAGCACGCTGGCGGTGACCTTGCAGGCGATGGCCTGTTCTTTCAAGGAGGGCGCAGGCGCAGGCAAGCTGCCTTGCGCAGGCTCCGGGATGGCTTGCAGGTCGGCATTGCCGTCGGGGTAGCGCGTGTACAGCTCGCGAACATCCTCGGCAATGGCCGGCGGCACCCACAGCACCTGCTCCCCGCCCTCCTCGACCACCCGGTGCGGCACCTGCAGGCGCCGCAGCAGGGCGACGAAACCGCTGAGGTCGACCGCCAGCGGCAGGCGCAGCACTTCGATCACGTTCATTGATTGGCCTGTGGGCGTTCGACGTCGACCCAGACGAACTTGTGCGGGTCGATGCGGGTTTCGTCATCCAGCCGGTACGCGGCCAGCTTGCCGTACAGCACGGCACTGTAGTCCAGGCAGGCCAGGTTGCCGCGGATCGGCGCCGGGCGGCCGCTGCGCCAGTAGTGGCCAACGAACAGCAGCGGTTCATCCTCGGTGTAGCGCAACAGGGCGTTCTTCTGGTGATGGCTGAGCGGCGCACGCGCCACCTCATCGGGCAACGCGTCGGGCTGGAAGACGATATCGCCGTAGGTCTGCGGGTCCTCTTCCCAGAACTTGGTGCGGAAGAAGGCGCGGGTCAGGCCATCGCCGCCAGTCAGCGTCAGGCCGTCCGGCAGGCGCATGTCGGTGCCGCGCAGCAGGCGATTGCACACGGTAGCGGCGAAGCTGCCGGACACTGCCGAGGCCTGCACGAAGTGCTCGTCGATGCAGCCGTTGGGGTACTGCTTACGCAGCGGTTCGATCAACTGCGGGTCCCAGCAGGCGTGCACCAGGCGGAAACGCCCGGCGTCGACGAACAGCGGCAGCTCGTAGAACCACTGGATGAAGTCATGCCAGTCGCCGGGGTGCTGGGCGAACTGGGTGAGGGTTTCGTCGATCAGCCGGGCATGCCGTGGCGTGTGCTCGCGCACGTAGGCCTTGCCACTGCCCGGCAGGGCCGGCGTGACCCAGCCCAGGGCGTTGTATTCGTGGTTGCCCATGATGCAGAAGGCCTGGCCGGCCTCGACCATGTCGTGGACGATGTGCAGCGCTTCGCGAATGCGCGGGCCGCGGTCGACGATATCGCCGAGGAACAGCGCCTGGCGCCGTGGGTGCCGCCAGACACCGCCGATGCGTTTGTAACCGAGGGCGTCGAGCAGGCGCTCGAGGGTGAGCGCACAACCGTGCACGTCACCGATGATGTCGAAACTGCGCGCCGGATCGAGCATCAGTCGTCCCTGCCCCCCAGGCGGCTGCCCCAGCCAAGCTTGGTGCGGCAGACCTCGTAGTAGTTGTGGTCGAGCGGATGGATCAGGCGCAGCTTCTGCGGCTTCTTGCTCACCGTGATGGTGTCGCCGGGGGCGCAGGTGAAGTGGTTCTGGCCATCACAGGAGACCTGCGGGTAGATCTGCAGGTCGTTGGACACCACGATCTTCAGCTCGCTGTTGCCATCCACCACGATCGGCCGGCCCGACAGCGTGTGCGGGTACATCGGCACGATGACGATGGCGTCGAGCTTGGGGTGCATGATCGGCCCGCCGGCGGACAGCGCATAGGCCGTGGAACCGGTGGGGGTGGCGACGATTAGGCCGTCGGCCTTCTGGCTGCAGACGAACTGGCCGTCGATGTAGATCTCGAACTCGATCATCCGCGTCGATTTGCCCGGGTGCAGCACCACGTCGTTGAGCGCATCGCCCTGGCCGATGGCCTCGTGGTGGCGGCGTACCTCGGCCTGCAGCAGGAAGCGGTTCTCTACCAGGTAGTGGCCGTCGAGCACTTCGGCGACTTTCTGCTCCAGCTCATCTGGGCGGATATCGGTGAGGAAACCCAGGTTGCCGCGGTTGATGCCCAGCACCGGGATGTTGTGCCGGGCCAGGGCGCGGGCGGCACCAAGCAGGCTGCCGTCGCCACCGACCACGATGACCAGGTCGCACACCTCGCCCAGCAGCTTGCGGGTGGAGGTTTGCAGGCCGTGGCCGGGCAGCACTTCGGCGATGGTGTCCTCGAGGATCACGTGCAGGTGGCGCTCGAGGAGGAATTTTTTCAGTCGGCGAATGGTGTCGAGCACCTGGGAGCTGCCAAGGCGTCCGATGATACCGATATTGCGAAATTGCTCCATGGTGCTCCTGCAAGGCTCTGCGGCGGGGTGACTATGCCGGGATTATGGGCGAAAGCACCGGGCAGCGGCAAACCGGCTATGCTCGCGGGATGATGCCCTTCGCCGACCTCGCCCCCCTGCCCCGCCAGTTGCGCCACCCCGCGGTGCGCGACCTGGCCTGGACGATCCTGTCGCCGCCCCTGCTGCAAGACACCCCGCAGCCACAGCGCCACCCGCTCCACGCCAGCGCCTGGGCCGACGACCCGGCGCGCCTGGCCGACTGTCTGCGCGCACTCGACCAGGCCCCGGCGCCGTTGCTCGAAGGGCTGGCACGCCTGAGCAGCCGTCGGCTGGGGCTGTACTACGAAGCGCTGTGGCAGTTCGCCTTGCGCCAGGCGCCGGGCATCGAGCTGCTGGCGGCCAACCTGGCGATCCGCGATGGCGGGCACACCCTCGGCGAGCTGGACATCCTGCTGCGCGACCGCGAAGGCGATCATCACCTGGAGCTGGCAATCAAGCTTTACCTGGGGCCCAGTACGGGTGAGGGCAGCGATCCGGCCGACTGGCTTGGGCCTGGCTGTCATGACCGGCTGGGACAGAAACTGGCGCACCTGGCGCACCACCAGTTGCCCATGTCGAGTGGCCCGCACAGTCGTCAGGTGCTCGACGCGCTGGGCGTGGACAAGCTGCAGGCACACCTGTGGCTGGGCGGTTATCTGTTCTATCCCTTGGCAGGCCCGGCAGCCCGACCGCCCACCGGCAGCAACCCCGAACACCTGCGCGGCGGCTGGCTGCATCGGCGAGACTGGGCCAACGACCCGGCGCAGCGCTGGCAGCCCCTGCCCCGCAATGCCTGGCTGGCACCGGCACGCCTGGCGCCAGGTGACTGTTTGAGTGCAGCGCAATTCCAGGCGTGGCTGGGGGAGCTGGATGCCCACGCACCCGCGCAACTGCTGGCCAGAATGGCGCAGCAGGCAGACGGGGCCTGGGAAGAGGTCGAGCGGGTATTCCTGGTGGCCGATAGCTGGCCACACCTGCCTGGGTGATGAGCCCAGGCCCCTTCAGCGGCTAACCCGTGAAGAGGCCCGGCAGGCGCGAGGGAAGATCAGGAAGCCTCGGCCACAGGCTCAGGCGCCGGGCAATGTGCCTGGGCATCCTGCGGCCACAGCACCTTGCCTTTGCCATCCACTACCTGCTCCGCACCGCACGGCAGACGGTTGGTGTCGAACACCACGGTGCCGTCCAGGCGGTACAGGGCACGCAGGGTTCGCACGGCGTCGTCGCCATTGCCCTCGACCCGGTAGCCGAAGATCGCACCCTTTGCTTCGTCAACCTGCAGGTCTTGCCATTTGGCCGGCACCAGCAGCTTGCCGTCGAGGTCGTACAGCGCCCGCGAAGCGTCCGAAGTGCTGCCCTCGGAAGCCACCAGGTAATGCCCGCCCGCCGACAGCTTGAGCATCACGAACTGCTCAGGCTTGATCAGCACCTTGCCCTGCTCGTCCATCAGGCCCACGGTGGCGGTCTCGCTCGGCATGCCGAGGAACGTCACGGTCTTGCGCGGCGACTTCAGTTCGGTGAAGGCAAAGCGCTTGGGGGTGATCACGCCGATCTGCTGGTAGGTGGGCTGGACCAGCACTTTGCCCTGGTCCAGGTCGATGGTGCCGTAGGTCGCCAGGAAGGCATTCTGCAGCTTGCCGATATGGTTGAAGCCCGGGCGATGGCCGCTCATGCCCATCAGGCCCAGGCCTGCGTCACCGACCGAATCGTATTCGGGCTGGATCAGCCACTTGCCGTCGTGGCCGATCATGCCGGCCTTGCCACGATCTTCCTCGGTGCGTGGCACCTGCACCATGGCGCCGGTCTTGCCGAAGGTTTCGCAGCTCTGGTATTGCGCCTCGATGATCACCTTGCCTTGGTAGTCGAGGTAACCACAGGGTTTGTCGTAACCATCGCGATAACCCACCAGGCCAGCGCCCGGGGTGCCCATCCAGTATTTACCGAGCGGGATCACCAGATCGCCTGCGGCATTGGCCAGGCCGACACCGGTTTGCCCTTCGCGGGAGACCACCAGGAAACCATCCGCCGCGCTGGTAATGGTGTCGAAATCAAGCTTGCGCAGCACCTTGGTCTGCAGGTTGTAGCCCCAGTTTTCACTGCCTTTCTGGGCGAGCACCCAGTTGCCGCGTTTGGCGAAATCGTCGCGCACGTACATCGAGTCGAACACCGCTTCGCTGACCTTCTCGCCCTTTGGCGTAAGGATGCCGCGCCGCTCATCCAGCTCAACGACGATGAAGTCATTCTCGCCACCGACATAGATGCTATCGAACGCGGCCGGCAGGACTTCCTTGCCCTGCTCGTCCATCACCCCGGACTTGCCATCGCGCACGAAGCCGAACAGGCCCGGCGTCAAGGGGAAGACCTCATCGGTGAGCTCGGCGCGCAGCACCTGCTTGCCGTCGCCACTGGCCAGGTTCCAGTAGTCGCCTTTGCCGAAGATGAAGGCATTGGTGAAGGGCTGGGTGTAGATCAGGTCGTAGTCGTTGTCGGGGCCAACGCGGAAGGCGCCATTTTGATCCAGTACCGCGCACTGGTCGTTGACGCACAGCGGAATGGTCATCTGAGCAACCGGCGGCGTCTTGACGGGCGGGGCTTGCTCACAACCGGCAAGCAGCAGGGAAAGGGAAGCGAACAGCGCCGCCCGAGGGGCGGTAATCAGGGGTTTCATTGAACACATCATCCTTGTGCGATAGAAAACAGGCGCAGGCCCATGGCCACCGCCTGGTTCGCTATGTCGGCTGCGCTTGATAGATCTGAAGCAAGCCGTTTTTCACGCCAGCGATTAAAGTTGAGGGCAGGCGCCAATCAAGAGCGCCCCTCCAGACCTGATGACGAGGATCCACCATGGTTTCATCCACCCCCGCAGCCCATTACTCGCGGCTGTCGATCACCCTGCACTGGCTGATGCTGGTACTGCTGGCCGCCGTCTACGCCTGCATCGAGCTGCGCGGCCTGTTCCCCAAGGGCAGCGCCGAACGCGATGTGATGAAGGACCTGCACTTCATGCTTGGCCTGAGTGTGTTCGTGCTGGTGTGGCTGCGCCTGGCCCTGCGCCTGTCGCGCCCCACCCCAGCGATCGTGCCCAAGCCACCGGCCTGGCAGACCGGGTTGTCGCACCTGGTGCACCTGCTGCTGTACCTGATGATGATCGGCCTGCCGCTGGCCGGCTGGGCGATCCTCAGCGCCGCCGACAAGCCGATCCCCTTCTATGGCCTGGAGCTGCCGGCCATCGTCGCGCCGGACCCGGACCTGGCCAAGTTCATCAAAGGCTGGCATGAACGCATCGGCAGCTGGGGCTACTGGCTGATCGGCCTGCACGCGCTGGCCGGGCTGTATCACCACTACGTGCGCCGCGACAACACCCTGCTGCGCATGCTGCCCTACAAGTAACCGCGTCGCCCCTGCAGGCCACCGCTGTGCAGGAATACCAGGCGGGTGCCGGGCCTGAAGCGCCCGGCCGCCACCTGGTCACGCAGGGCCAGCAGCGCCTTGCCGGTGTACAAGGCTTCCAGCGGTATGCCCGCCTGCCGTTCGCTATCGGCGACGAACGCCAGCAGCTCGTCGTCGATCCGGGCAAAGCCGCCACGGCTGGCTTCATGCAGCGTGTATCCGTACGGACCCGCCAGGGCCGCCACGGTTTGCGGCACGCCATGATCCAGGGGCACGGCCAGGGCGCCATGCACCGCATGCCTGCCCTGCTCCGCCAGCACCAGCCCCGCCAGGGTGGTGCCGGTACCGGCGGCCAGCCACCAGGCGTCGTAATCCTGCCAACCCAGCGCGGCCAGTTGTGCCCGGCACTGCTCGACGATCAGCGCGCAGCCCTGGGCACCGGCGGGGCCGCCGCCGCCTTCGGGGATGCAGTGCCAGCCTGGATAACGGGCCTGCCAGGGCTGCCAGAAACCCGCCTGGTGCCGGTCTCGGTAACCTGCGTAACCCAGCCAGTGCAACTGCATGCCCAGCGCCCGAAGGTCGCGCACGGTCGGCGTGTCCTGCTCATGGCCACGCAGCAGCCCGGCGGTGGCGAAGCCGAAGCGTTTGCCGGCAGCGGCCAGGGCATGCAGGTGGTTGGAGTGGTTGCCGCCCAGGCTGATCAGGCCCGGTGATCCGGCTTGCCGGGCTTCGAGCAGGTGGTGGCGCAGCTTGAACCATTTGTTGCCGCTGATCAGGGGGTCGATCAGGTCAAGGCGCAGGACGGCGGCCTCCAGACCTGCATGCTGGAGCCAGGGCAGGTCGAGGCGTTGCAGGGGGGCTTGGGGCAGGGAGAATTCGGGCATGGCGCGAGTTTATCAGTAGCCCGGACAAACGCATCGCGGGGCAAGCCCGCTCCCACGATAGCCCGCGGGAGCGGGCTGGCCCCGCGATTGCGATGGATCAGAGCTCGGCGGCCAACCTCGACCCCTGGTTGATCGCGCGCTTGGCATCCAGCTCGGCAGCCACGTCCGCGCCACCGATCAGGTGCACCGACTGCCCCGCTGCCAACAACCCTTCATGCAACTCGCGCAGCGGGTCTTGCCCTGCGCAGACGACGATATTGTCCACCGCCAGCAACTGCGGCTCGCCTTCACCGACGCGCACATGCAAGCCGGCATCGTCCACGCTCAGGTACTCGACGCTGTTGAGCATCTGCACCTGCTTGTTCTTCAGCCCCGTGCGGTGGATCCAGCCGGTGGTCTTGCCCAGGCCGTCACCGACCTTGGTTTTCTTGCGCTGCAGCAGGTACACCTGACGCGCCGGGGCATGCGGTTCGGCCTTGATACCGGCCACGCCGCCACGGGCCTGCAACTGGCCGTCGATGCCCCACTCCTTCCAGAACGCCTCGCGGTCCTGGCTGGTGGCCACGCCCTTGTGCACCAGGTACTCGGACACATCGAAACCAATGCCGCCGGCGCCGATCACCGCCACCCGCTCGCCCACCGGCTTGCGCTCCAGCAGCACGTCCAGGTAACTGAGCACCTTGGCGTTGTCGATGCCAGGGATGGCCGGGGTGCGCGGTGCGATGCCGGTGGCCAGGATGATTTCGTCGAAACCGCCCTCGACCAGCGCCGCCACATCGACCCGCGTATCGAGCCGCAGGTCGACGCCGGTGCTCTTCACCTTGTTACGGAAGTAGCGCAGGGTCTCGAAGAACTCCTCCTTGCCCGGCACACGCTTGGCCACATTGAACTGCCCGCCGATTTCACTGGCGGCATCGAACAGGGTCACCTGGTGGCCACGCTCGGCAGCCACGGTGGCGGCAGCCAGGCCCGCAGGGCCGGCGCCGACCACGGCGATGCGCTTGACGTTGAGCACTGGCAGGTAGTTGAGTTCGGTCTCGTGGCACGCACGCGGGTTGACCAGGCAACTGGTCAGTTTGCCGCCGAAGGTGTGGTCCAGGCAGGCCTGGTTGCAGCCGATGCAGGTGTTGATCTCGTCGCCGCGGCCTTGGGCGGCCTTGTTGACGAAGTCCGGGTCGGCCAGGAACGGCCGGGCCATCGACACCATGTCGGCATCGCCTTCGGCCAGCACGGCCTCGGCAACCTCAGGGGTGTTGATGCGGTTGGTGGTGATCAGCGGAATGCTCACCGCGCCGCGCAGCTTGGCGGTGACCTTGCTGAATGCCGCGCGCGGCACTTTGGTGGCGATGGTCGGGATGCGCGCCTCGTGCCAGCCGATGCCGGTGTTGATCAGGGTGGCGCCGGCCTGCTCGATGGCCTTGGCCAGCAGCACGATCTCTTCCCAGTTGCTGCCGCCCTCGATCAGGTCGAGCATCGACAGGCGGAAGATGATGATGAAGTTCGGCCCTACCGCCTCGCGGACCCGGCGCACGATCTCCACCGCCAGGCGCATGCGGTTCTCGTAGCTGCCGCCCCAGCGGTCGCTGCGGTGGTTGGTGTGGGCCGCCAGGAACTGGTTGATGAAGTAGCCTTCCGAACCCATGATTTCGACGCCGTCATAGCCGGCGCGCTGGGCCAGGCTTGCACAGGTGACGAAGTCGGCGATCTGCTTCTCGATGCCCTCCTCGTCCAGCTCCTTGGGCTTGAACGGGTTGATCGGCGCCTGGATGGCACTGGGCGCCACCTGCTTGGGGCTGTAGGCATAGCGGCCGGCGTGAAGGATCTGCAGGCAGATCTTGCCACCGGCTGCATGCACGGCCTCGGTGACGATCCGGTGCTTGTCGGCCTCGGCTTCGGTGCTCAGCTTGGCCGCGCCGGAATACACCCCGCCCTCGTCGTTGGGGGCGATGCCGCCGGTGACCATCAGGCCGACGCCACCGCGGGCACGCTCGGCGAAGTAGGCCGCCATGCGCTCGAAGCCGCCTGGGCGCTCTTCGAGGCCGGTGTGCATCGAGCCCATCAGCGTACGGTTGCGCAAGGTGGTGAAGCCCAGGTCGAGCGGGGCCAGCAGGTGCGGATAAGGGGTGTTGGCCATGGATAAGCTCCACAGGTGGCGTGATCACGGAATGCGGGAACCTCGAAGGCGGGCCCCGTCGTTTGTCTGTGGCCGACATTAAACAGGCGTTTGAATGCGCTCAATGATCGAAACTGACAACTTATTGATCCTGCTGCACAGCAGGCTTACCCTAACCTCCTCTTTCCCCACTGCGCTGAACCGCTCCATGCGAAAACTGCTAGCCGGCGCCCTGGCGCTGGTCATCATCGCCGGCCTTTGCGGCTATGGCTTCTGGACCCTGCAACGACCGGAAGGCCACTACCTGTCCGACCTGCGTATCGAGCTGGCGCTCAACCAGGGGGTGCCGGGCGAGCACGGCAACCTCCTGGGTGTGGAGCCGCTGCTGTACCCAGGCGATTACCAGAACCTTGCGCGCCTGCACCGCAAGCTGTCGGCGTACCTGCAACAGGCCCGCGACCAGGGCCTAGTGAATGCCCGTACCGTGGTGGTGCTGCCCGAACATATCGGCACCTGGCTGTGGGCCCGCGGCGAGAAGAACGAGCTGTACCAGGCCACCCGCGACCGCGAGGCCTGGCAATGGCTGGAGTTGAGCAACCCGCTGCGCTACGGCCTGGCGATGCTGTCGGCCAGCGGCGACGACCGGCGCAGCGATGCGCGCCTGCGCATGAAGGCCGCGCAGATGGCCGCCGACTACCAGCAGCTGTTCGGCGGCCTGGCGCGGGAGTTCGGGGTCACCCTGGTGGCCGGTTCGATCGTCTTGCCCGCCCCTTATGTGAAGAACGGCGTGCTGCATGCCGGCAGCGGCCCGCTGTTCAACAGCAGCCTGGTGTTCGCCGCTGACGGCAGCGTGCTGGGGCAACCGCAATACCAGCGCTACCCGGACAGCGAAACCCGCCGTTACATCCACCATGGCCGCCAGCAGCCGCTGCAAGTGCTGCAGACGCCCGCCGGGCGCCTGGGCGTGCTGGTCGGCAGTGACAGCTGGTACCCGGACAACTACCGGCTGCTGGCCGGGCAGTCGGTACAGTTGATCGCCAACCCGGTGTTTCTCAGTGGCAAGCAGCGCTGGCAACTGCCCTGGCGCGGCAACCGCCACCAGGCCGCGGCGGCCGAATTGCCGTTGCAGCGTGGCGAGGTCAGCGAGCAGGAGGCCTGGCAACGGCTGACCCAGACGGCCAGCGACGGCGCCGCCAGCATGAGCGTGTTCATGCGCGGGCAGTTCTGGGAGCAGAGCGGTGGCGGCCAGGGCTTTGCCAGCGAGGCCGGCACCTTGTGGGCGGGCAGCGCCAGCCAGGGCGCCCGCCTGCTGAACCTGTGGCTGTAACGCCATGCCCCGTCAGCGCGTGCGCCTGGGTGAGTTGTCGGTAGGCTTCGTCCAGCCCCTGGCCGAAGCGCTCGGCCAGCTCGGCCACGATCCGCAGCCCCTGCTGCTGCGTTATGGGCTGGATAATCGGCGCCTGGCCGAACCCGGGGCGCGCCTGTCGATCCCGCGCTACATGCACCTGGGCCACGCCGCCATCGCCTTGAGCGCTGAGCCTGCCCTGGGTTTGCACATGGGCCAGCTCAGCCGCCTGGCCCAGGCCGGGTTGGCCGGCGTCACCGCTGCCCAGGCACCGACCCTCGGCGAGGCCGCACGCACGCTGCTGCGCTTCGAACCGCTGTATGCCGCCAACTACCGTGGCCAGTCGAGCTTTCACCAAGACCCGCAAGGCGCCTGGCTGCGCTTCTACTCCATCAGCCCGTACAACGCCTACAACCGCTTCGTGGTCGACTCGCTGCTCGGCGGCTGGCTGGCGCAGCTGTCAAGCCTGGCCGGCAGGCCGATCCAGGCCGAGCGGCTGGAGATCGAGTTCGAAGCGCCGGCTTATGCCGATCAATACCAGCGCCTGTGCAGCACCACCGTGCAGTTTGGCGCCGCGGCCAACCAGTTGCGCCTGGGCCAGGCCACCCTGGCCCTGGCCAACCCGCAACACTGCCCGAGCACCTGGCAGCACTTGTTGCAGCTGTGCGAAACGGAGCTGGCCCAGCGCACCCGGGTACGCAGCCTGGGCGAACGCATCACCCACTTGCTGGGGCCGCTACTCAATGGCGGCCGCGAACCGGATCTGGAGGAAGTGGCGCAGCACCTGCAGATGCCCACCTGGACCCTGCGGCGCAAACTCGCTGAAGAAGGCACGCGCTATCGCAACCTGCTCAACGACACACGCCGCGACCTGGCCGAGACCTACATCCGCGACACGGAGCTGGCCTTCGGCGAAATCGCCTATCTGCTGGGGTTTGCATCGGCCGAGGCCTTCCAGCGCGCATTCAAGCGCTGGACGGGCGTAACGCCGGGGGAGTTTCGCCGCCATCAGCGGCAGGTGGGTTAGAGCTCGGTGGCGTCGTCCGCCGGCTCTGGCACATCCAGTTCATAAGCCTGGAATTCGAGCAATTCTTCCTGGTAGTCGTCCATCTGCCTGCTTCCTCGTTCTTCATTCATGGGTTCCACCGCCACCCTAAGCGCTTCGGATGACGGAACCATTACAGCCCCATGAACGGTAAACGTAGCAGGCCTGTGGGAAGTTAGCGACAGCTCACGGCGAAGCCGGTGCCGCTTCGCTCTGCGCAGGCTGTTGCTGGGCCTGGATCGGGGCCGCCTCGACGGGCGGTGCAACCGGTTGCGAACCGTGGCTGTCATCCACCACCGGGGCTGCCGGCGCTTCGTGAACGGGCACGGCGGGGGCCGGCTCAGGCGCGACAGGCGCGCTGGCCTGGGCTGCGGCAGGCACGGCCACCGGGGCGCTTGCCGCCAGCGGCGCCGCATCTGGCTGGGCAGGTGTCAGCGGGGTTGGCGCAGGCTCGGGCAGCCCCAAGGCCGGCGCTGGTTGCTCCACTTTCGGCGGCTCAGCAGGAGTATCGGCCTTCTTCACCTTTTTCGGCTTCGGCAGGTAGCCCTCCACCAAGGCGAAATACCGCTCGTAGAACTGTGGCGCGGCCACTGTCTCGCTGGCGACCTTGACCATCGAGTCGTCGCTGGAGCCGATCGGCATCGACACCGAGCCCAGCACCCCGACGCCCAGGCTGGCAGAGGTGTTGGATTTTTTCAGGGTGTAGCGGTCCTGCAGGGCGTTGGCGAACATGGTCGAACGCTGCTTGTCGCTCATGTCCGGCACGCAGGTGATGTTGAAGCTGATCTGCATGTGGTTTTCGGCGCTCTGCTGAAAACTCTTGTTGCCGGCCACCTGGTTGGCATCGCTGCTGGTGATGATGTAGCCCTGGCTGAGCAGCGCACGCCGGGCAGCTTCGCAGGAGCCCGCTTCGCTGACCGGGAAACTGCGTGAGAAGGTGCCCGAGTCGTCGAAGTTCTCGTGCTCGTACACGGTAGCCTTCTTCGAGGAGCAACCGGATACGCCCGCCAGCACAAGGGCCAGCCCGAGCGCACCGTAGACGGATGATCTGGACATCGTGAATTCCGGGTAAATCGAACGGTGCCTATTGTGCAACACATCCACAAGTCACCGAAACCTTGAAAGGGCCAACATTGTGCAAGGTTCATGTAAAGGCCTGGAGAACGCCGGCCAAAGCACCGGGAACCTTCTCGCGATCATTAGCGATTTTTCGTACACCAGTCGCAAGAACCTCCTAACCAGACAAGGAAATTCCCTCGCTAGACTCATTCGCCCGTTCGAATGCCCAAGGAAATCGCTGATGAAGAATCTGCCGGTCCGCCTGAAACTCTTGCTTAGCCTCTCCCCACTGGTCTTGCTGGCGGCCCTCCTCGTGCTGACCGCGATCTTCACCCTCGGCACCCTGACCCATCGGGCTGAACGCCTGGTCTCGGTCAACTACATTCTCGACAACCTCAACGACATCCGCGCGACACAGATGGCCTATGCGCTGAACGGTGAACATGCAGAGCTGGAAAACCTGCACCAGGCCTACCGAAAAGTGAACGGGCTGATCGACGAAAATCTGACGCAGATGCCCGCCCCCCAGGCGCAGGCCCATCTTGGCGCCACACGCAAGATCATGGGCAACTACATGAGCAATCTGCAGCACAGCCTCGAGGCAGGTACCGAGACACTGTCCGGCCCCACGGGCAAACAGCTCACCACGCAAGTGCTTGCGGCCATCGAACACATCAACCAGCTGATCACCCAGCAGAACCAGGTCAGTGCCGCCGAGCTCAGCCAGCGCCGGCGCCTCATGCTCGCCGTGTTCTGCGGCACCCTGCTGCTGGCCTGCCTGGTAGCCTGGTTGCTGATCCGGCAGATCTGCTCCCCCCTGCAACAGGCCCTGGACATGGCCCGGCGCATTGGCGAAGGCGACCTGAGCGCCAGTGACCTTGGCCCACGCCGCGATGAGTTCGGCCAACTGCTCCAGGCCCTTGAGCGCAGCAGCGCCAATCTGCGCGGTATATTGCGCCGGATCGGCCAGGCCTGCGGGCAGCTTTCTCAGGCCTCGACGGCCCTGGCTTGCGTGATCGAACGCACCAGCAGCGGCGCCGCCAGCCAGCAGAGCGAAACCCGTCAGGTGGCGGCGGCGATGAGCCAGATGGCCTGCGCCGTGCAGGAGGTGGCGCACAACAGTTCGCTGGCCAGCGAGGCAACCCGCCAGGCCACTGACAAGGCCGAACTCAGCCAGCAGGTGGTCTGCGATACCCAGCGCCAGGTTGCCCAGCTGGCCAGTGACATCAGCAGCAGCACCGAGGCCGTGCAACAGCTGTGCACCTCTGCCGAGCAGATCAGCTGCATCATGGCGGTTATCCGCTCGGTGGCCGAGCAGACCAACCTGCTGGCCCTGAACGCAGCCATCGAGGCCGCCCGCGCTGGCGAAGCCGGGCACGGCTTCGCGGTGGTGGCCGACGAAGTGCGCGGTCTCGCCCTGCGTACCCAGCGCTCCACTGCCGAAATCGAAACACTGGTTACCCGCCTGCAGGACGGTGCCCGCCAGGCGGTGGAATGCCTGCAAGGCAACCGCCGCGTGGCCAGCAGCACCGTTGAGCTTGCCAATCAGGCGAGCGAGGCCCTGCAGGTCATCACGACCAGCGTTGATGATATCCAAGGCATGAACCAGCAGATTGCCGCCAGTACCGAGCAGCAAAGTACGGTCGTAGTGACCATTCGCCGTAATGTGGAGCGGGTGCGCGATGTCGCCGGCCACTCACTCTATGCCAGCCGGCAAATCGAGGAGGCGTCTATGGAACTTGAGCGGGTGGGCGCTGAGCTGAAAGGGTTGATCGGTAATTTCAGGCTCTGAAACAGGCAACCTGCCGACCGCCAGAAATGAAAAAAGCGACCCTAAGGTCGCTTTTTTGTTGTTCCGAGCTGTTCAAGGGGCTCAGAACTGAAGATGGCGCAGCGGACGGGACTCGAACCCGCGACCCCCGGCGTGACAGGCCGGTATTCTAACCGACTGAACTACCGCTGCGTATCGCTCGGGCTTGCACCCGATTGAAACTGGGATCCAGGCTTTCAAGCATCTAGGACGCGAAAGCCAGGCACAAAAAAAGCGATGCGAGATCGCCTTTTTTGTTTTGCTTCGAACTGTTCAAGGAGTTCAAAACACAAGATGGCGCAGCGGACGGGACTCGAACCCGCGACCCCCGGCGTGACAGGCCGGTATTCTAACCGACTGAACTACCGCTGCGTATCGTTCAGGTTTGCACCTGATTGAAACTGGGATCAGCCTCAGGCATATTTGCCTTCGACTTCAGACCGGTGCCAGGCACCCATCTGATACTGAAAAATGGCGCGGCGGACGGGACTCGAACCCGCGACCCCCGGCGTGACAGGCCGGTATTCTAACCGACTGAACTACCGCCGCGCAGTGTGGACTTGCGTCCTGTTCCTCTCTGACATTCAGCTTCGTTAGAAGCACCCTGTACCAGGAACATTCTCAGGAAGTGGTGGGTGATGACGGGATCGAACCGCCGACCCTCTGCTTGTAAGGCAGATGCTCTCCCGGCTGAGCTAATCACCCCCGCGATGTTGCTTGTTGCGTTTGCTTCGCTGAGGCCGCGAAATTTACGCAGGTACCGATGCTAAGTCAATAGCCCCATTGAATTTTTTTTAAAAAAGGGCAAAAAAGCAGAAGGTGGCCAGGTGGTCGTCCAGGCTGGGACTGCCGGGCCCATCGCGGGGCAAGCCCGCTCCCACGGGACATAGGCAACAAAAAAGGGCCTTACGGCCCTTTCTCTTGTTTCTCAATAACTTACAGCTCAGGTGTAGATCATCTTGCGGGTCATGCCGCCATCGACCACGAATTCCTGGCCGGTGACGAACCCTGCCTGGCGCGACAGCAACCATGCCACCAAGGCCGCCACGTCCTCCACCGTCCCTACCCTGCCCGCCGGATGCTGGGCATGGTCGGCCTCAGTCAGGGGCTCGGCTCGACGCTGCGACGGGTCACGGGCATCGATCCAGCCGGGGCTGACGGCATTGACACGGATCTCCGGCCCCAGGCTCATCGCCAGGGCGTGGGTCAGTGCCATCAGCCCGCCTTTACTTGCCGCATAGGCTTCCGTATCCGGCTCGGACTGCCGGGCACGGGTAGAGGTCAGGTTGACGATGGCACCGCCATGGGCGCGCAGGTACGGTGCGCAATGCTTGGCCAGCAGCATCGGACCATTGAGGTTGACCGCCAGCACACGGTTCCACTGGCTGAGCGACAGGCTTTCCAGCGTCTGGTTGTGCGGATTGGCGATGGCCGCATTGCTCACCAGCGCATCCAGCCGGCCGAACTGCCCGAGCACTTCGGACACCCCGGCACTGACCTGGGCTTCGTCGGCAACATCCATGCTGACGAACCAGGCATTGTCGCCCAGCGCCTTGGCCACCCGGGCGCCACGCTGGCGGTCCAGGTCACTGAGGACGACTTGCCAACCTTCGCAGATCAGCCAGGCGGCGATGCCCAGGCCGATGCCGCGCGCGGCACCGGTAACCAGGGCCACCCGGCCGTTATGGCCAGGCTCGCCACCCTTCCAGTCGATCACAGCGCCGCCAGACCGCGGGCAAGATCGGCTTGCAGGTCAGCCACATCTTCCAGGCCGACGGCGACGCGGATCAGGCTGTCACGGATGCCCGCCGCTTCACGCTCCTGCGCCGACAAGCGGCCGTGGGAGGTGGTGGCCGGGTGGGCGATGGTGGTCTTGCTGTCGCCCAGGTTGGTGGTGATCGAGATCACCCGAGTAGCATCGATGAAGCGCCAGGCGCCCTCTTTGCCACCTTTGACCTCGAAGCTGACCACCGCGCCGAAACCGCTCATCTGGCGCTTGGCCAGCTCATGCTGCGGATGGCTCGGCAGCCCGGCGTAGTGCACCTTCTCCACACCGTCCTGCTGTTCGAGCCACTCGGCCAGGCGCTGGGCGCTCTCGCAATGGGCACGCATGCGCAGCTTGAGCGTCTCCAGGCCCTTGGTGAAGATCCAGGCATTGAACGGGCTGAGGGTCGGGCCGGCGGTGCGCAGGAAGCCCACCACTTCTTTCATCTGTTCGCTGCGCCCAGCGACCACGCCACCCATGCAACGGCCCTGGCCGTCGATGAACTTGGTGGCCGAATGGAACACGATGTCGGCGCCAAGCTTGAGCGGCTGCTGCAAGGCCGGGGTGCTGAAGCAGTTGTCCACCACCAGCATGGCACCACGGGCATGGGCAATCTCGGCCAGCGCGGTGATGTCCACCAGCTCGGCCAGCGGGTTGGACGGCGACTCGACGATCAACAGCTTGGTGTTGGCCTTGATGGCCTGCTCCCAACCGTTCAGATCGACCAGCGGCACATAGTCCACCTGCACGCCGAAGCGCTTGAAGTACTTTTCGAACAGGCTGATGGTCGAGCCGAACACGCTCTGCGACACCAGCACGTGGTCGCCGGCACTGCACAGCGACATCACCACGGCGAGGATCGCCGCCATGCCGGTGGAAGTACCCACGGCCTGCTCGGCACCTTCCATTGCCGCCAGGCGCTCTTCGAAGGCGCGCACGGACGGGTTGGTGTAGCGCGAATAGACGTTGCCCGGCGTCTCGCCGGCGAAACGCGCGGCGGCGTCGGCGGCCGTGCGGAAGACATAGCTGGAGGTCAGGAACAGCGCTTCGCTGTGCTCGCCCTCCGGTGTGCGGTGCTGACCGGCGCGGACCGCCAGGGTGTCGAAACCGACACCCTCGAGGTCACTGTCCAGTCGCCCGGCATCCCATTGATCCGTCATGCCGTCGCTCCCAAAGTCAGTTGTTGTACAGGTCGATGATCGCGCTGACTGCCTGGGTCTTCACCTTGGCCAGGTCGTTACGGGCCTGCTCGATGCGCTCGAGGTAGGCATCGTCGATGTCGCCGGTGACATACTCACCGTTGAACACCGCGCAATCGAAGTGCTCGATCTTGATCTTGCCGCCACCGACCGATTCGATCAGGTCCGGCAGGTCCTGGTAAATCAGCCAGTCGGCGCCGATCAACTCGGCCACCTGTTCGGTGGTGCGGTTGTGGGCGATCAGTTCGTGAGCGCTCGGCATGTCGATGCCGTAGACGTTGGGGTAGCGCACCGCGGGGGCCGCGGAGCAGAAGTAGACGTTCTTGGCGCCGGCTTCACGGGCCATCTGGATGATCTGCTTGCAGGTGGTGCCGCGCACGATCGAGTCGTCCACCAGCATCACGTTCTTGCCGCGGAATTCCAGCTCGATGGCGTTGAGCTTCTGGCGCACCGATTTCTTGCGCGCAGCCTGGCCGGGCATGATGAAGGTACGGCCGATGTAGCGGTTCTTGACGAAGCCTTCGCGGAACTTCACGCCCAGGTGGTTGGCCAGCTCCAGCGCGGCGGTGCGGCTGGTGTCCGGGATCGGGATGACTACGTCGATGTCATGGTCCGGGCGCTCGCGCTGGATCTTCTCGGCCAGTTTCTCGCCCATGCGCAGGCGCGCCTTGTACACCGAGACGCCGTCGATGATCGAGTCCGGGCGGGCCAGGTAGACGTGCTCGAAGATGCACGGCTGCAGCTTGGGGTTGTTCGCGCACTGCTGGGTGAACAGCTGGCCTTCTTCGGTGATGTACACCGCTTCGCCTGGTGCCAGGTCACGGATCAGGGTAAAGCCGAGCACGTCGAGCGCGACGCTTTCCGAGGCGATCATGTACTCGACGCCTTCGTCGGTGTGACGCTGGCCGAACACCACCGGACGGATGCCGTTGGGGTCACGGAAGCCGACGATGCCGTAGCCGGTGATCATCGCCACCACCGCGTAACCGCCGACGCAGCGGCTGTGCACGTGGGAGACCGCGGCGAACACGTCTTCCTGGGTAGGCTGCAGCTTGCCGCGCACCGCCAGTTCATGGGCGAACACGTTCAGCAGCACTTCGGAGTCGGAGTTGGTGTTGACGTGGCGCAGGTCGGACTCGTAGATCTCCTTGGCCAGCTGCTCGACGTTGGTCAGGTTGCCGTTGTGCGCCAGGGTGATGCCGTACGGCGAGTTGACATAGAACGGCTGGGCCTCGGCCGAGGTGGAGCTGCCGGCGGTCGGGTAACGCACGTGGCCGATACCGATGGTGCCAACCAGGCGCTGCATGTGGCGCTGCTGGAAGACGTCGCGCACCAGGCCATTATCCTTGCGCAGGAACAACCGGCCGTCATGGCTGGTCACGATACCGGCAGCGTCCTGGCCGCGGTGCTGGAGGACCGTAAGCGCGTCATACAGCGCCTGATTGACGTTCGACTTACCGACGATACCGACGATGCCACACATGCGACGCAACCCCTACTTTGATGAAACTTGAGTGAATAGCGCTCAGGGCTTTGCAGGCCCGAGCAGCTGTTCCTTGAACGGAAGGTCAACGGGTGCGCTGACCCCACTGGACATCCACTGGCCGGTGAACCCGAGAATCAGGTTTTTCGACCAGTCGGCTACCAATAGAAATTGTGGTATCAGGCGAGATTCCTGCCACCACGGATCCTGTTGTACCGGCCCCAGGCTGAGCAGCCCGACAGCCACCACCACCAGCAAGGCCCCGCGCGCGGCGCCGAACGCCGTGCCGAGGAAGCGATCGGTACCGGACAGCCCGGTCACGCGGATCAGCTCGCCGATGAGGAAGTTGAGCATTGCCCCCACCAGCAAGGTGGCGACGAAAAGAATGGCGCAGCCGGCGATGGTGCGCATCGAGGGCGTCTGGATGTAGCTTTCGAGATAGACCGAGAGCGAGCCACCGAACATCCAGGCCAGCGCCCCGGCGACAATCCAGATGACCAGAGACAAGGCTTCCTTGACGAAGCCGCGCTTGAGACTGATCAGTGAGGAAACGGCGATGATCGCGATGATCGCCCAATCAACCCAGGTAAATGCCACGGTGCTGCCTGCCGACGTTTGAGGCGGCGCATTTTACCAGAGCGGAGGGCTTGGGGTAAGCGGAATGTCAGGTGTTTGAAGGGCTGCAGGCTGACTCCAGGGACAGCTTTGCACCTTGCAGTTCGGGCCGTAGCGCCTGCCGAGGCCCTATCGCCGGCAAGCCGGCTCCCACAGGGATCACATGACCTTCAGGACTAATGCCATACCTGTGGGAGCTGGCTTGCCAGCGATAAGGCCAGCACAGGCAACAGCAGACAGTTGCTCCCACAGGGATTGCACAACCCTCAAAACCCGTGGGAGCGGCGGTGCGCCGCTGCGACCTGCCCTGCGATGACTTCAGCCGCGCTCGGGCTGGAAGCGCACCAGAATCCCCTTGAGATTCTGCTGGCGATTGATCACGTCACGCACGCGCTCGGCCTCGGCGCGCTCGATCAACGGCCCCACATACACCCGGTTCATGCCACCGGCCGAACGGATGTAGGCGTTGTAGCCCTGGCTACGCAGGGTGTTTTGCAGTTTTTCGGCACCGGCGCGGTTGGACAGGCTGGCCAGCTGGATCGACCAGCTTACCGGCAGACCGTTGACGTCGATCTTGCCTGGCACGGCCGGCTTGCTCGCCGCCGCAGTGACTGCCGGGGCAGGTGCGGGCGCTGGTGCTGGGCGGGCTTCAACCTTTGGCGTCGGCACCGGCGTCTGCGGCTTGGGCGCAACAGCCACCTGGGCCTGAGGCACTGGCGCGATGGGCTGGCTTGGCGTGGTTACTGGCGCCGTCGATTCATCGATCACCACCGGCGCTGGATCAACCTGCTCCGGCAATGGTTGCGGCTCCGGCACCGCTACCGGCTCGACCTGCACCTGAGGCAGGCTCGGCATGGCAGGCGCCTGGGGCGCCTCGACGCGCACCTGGCGCATCTCGTCCTCGCGGGTGAACAGCATCGGCAAGAAGATCACCGCCAGCGCCACCAGTACCAGCGCACCGACCATGCGCTGCTTCATCCCTTTATCCAGCACTGCCATCTACTCCATCCTCTGGGGCCTGCCGTTCAAGCCAGGCCAGGGCCTCGCCGACGCAGAAAAACGAACCGAACAGCAGGATCTGGTCATCCGCCGTCGCCTGGGCGCACTGCCCTTCCAGGGCAGCATCGACGCTGGGGTGAGACTTCACTGTCGCACCGAGGTTCGTCAAGGCCTTGGCCAGTTCCTCAGCCGGGCGGCTGCGCGGCGTATCCAGCGGCGCCACTGCCCAATGCCCGACCAGCCCCTGCAAAGGCTCGATCACACCCTGCAGATCCTTGTCGGCCAACAGCCCGAAAACAGCCAGGCGTCGACCTTTCGGCGGACGGGCCGCCAGGCGACGCGCCAAATACTCGGCCGCATGCGGGTTGTGCCCCACATCCAGCAGCAACTCAACGCGCTTGCCCTTGAATACCAGCGAGCGCCGATCCAGCCGACCGGTGATACGGGTGTCCAGCAGCGCCTGCTTCACCAGTGCCTCATCCCACGGCAGGTCCATCAGCGCAAAAGCCTGCAGGGCTAGCGCTGCGTTCTCCATGGGCAGGTCGAGCAACGGCAGGTCGCGCAATTCAAGCTGCGTTCCGTCGGCCTTGCTGCCGCGCCAATGCCAGTGGTTGTCGGTACTGGCCAGGTCGAAGTCGCGCCCGCGCAGGAACAACGGGCAAGCCAGCTCGCTCGCCTTGTCCAACAAGGGTTGCGGCGGGTCCAGGTCACCGCACAGGGCCGGTTTGCCCTGGCGGAAGATCCCGGCCTTCTCGAAGGCCACCAATTCGCGGGTGTCCCCCAGGTAGTCGACATGATCGACACCGATGCTGGTGACCAGCGAAATGTCGGCATCCACCACATTGACCGTATCCAGCCGGCCGCCCAGGCCCACCTCGAGCACCACGGCATCCAGTTGCGACTGGCTGAACAGCCAGAACGCCGCCAGGGTACCCATCTCGAAATAGGTCAGCGAGGTAGCGCCGCGCGCCGCCTCGACGGCGACAAAGGCTTCGCACAGCTGCTCATCGCTGGCTTCGACGCCATCGATGAGCACGCGCTCGTTGTAACGCAACAGGTGCGGCGAGCTGTAGACCCCGACCTTGAGCCCCTGGGCGCGCAGCAGCGAGGCCACGAAAGCACAGGTGGAGCCTTTGCCGTTGGTGCCGGTGACCGTCACCACGCGAGGCGCCAGCTTGCCCAACTGCAGGCGCGCCAGCACCTGCCGGGAACGCTCCAGGCCCATGTCGATGGCCGTAGGGTGCAACTGTTCGAGGTAGGCGAGCCACTCGCCCAGGTTGCGCTGGCTCATCACGCTACCGCAGCCGCCTCACGGGCTTCTGCCGGGGTAGCCTGGCCGGTCATCTGGGCCAGCAGGCGGGCCAGGCGCGGACGCAGCTCGTCACGGGAGATGATCAGGTCGATGGCGCCGTGCTCCAGCAGGAACTCGCTGCGCTGGAAGCCTTCTGGCAGTTTCTCGCGCACGGTCTGCTCGATGACCCGCGGGCCGGCGAAGCCGATCAGTGCCTTGGGCTCGCCGACGATCACGTCACCGAGCATTGCCAGGCTGGCGGAAACGCCGCCATAGACCGGGTCGGTCAGCACCGAGATGAACGGGATGCCTTCTTCACGCAGGCGCGCCAGCACCGCCGAGGTTTTGGCCATCTGCATCAGCGAGATCAGCGCTTCCTGCATGCGCGCACCACCGGAGGCGGAGAAGCACACCATCGGGCAGCGGTTCTCCAGGGCGTAGTTGGCAGCGCGCACGAAGCGTTCGCCGACGATGGCACCCATCGAACCACCCATGAAGGAGAATTCGAAGGCGCTGACCACGATCGGCATGCCCATCAGGGTGCCGCTCATGGAGATCAGTGCGTCTTTCTCGCCGGTCTGCTTCTGGGCAGCGGTCAGGCGGTCCTTGTACTTCTTGCCGTCACGGAACTTCAGACGGTCGACCGGCTCCAGGTCGGCACCCAGTTCGGCACGGCCGTCCTGGTCGAGGAAGATGTCGATGCGCGCACGTGCGCCGATGCGCATGTGGTGGTTGCACTTGGGGCAGACATCGAGGGTCTTTTCCAGCTCCGGACGGTAAAGCACGGCCTCGCAGGACGGGCACTTGTGCCACAGCCCTTCGGGCACCGAGCTCTTCTTCACCTCGGAACGCATGATCGAAGGGATCAGTTTGTCTACCAACCAGTTGCTCATGCTTTCTTTCTCCAGTAATGGCGGGCGGGAGGCGTTGCCTGCCCCACCCTGCCCTTGAGCTCAAATTCTGCTTTGAAACGACGATGGGCCGGCCATGACTGCGCCATGTACCGCCCCACCTCCAATAATTACGCCGATGGCCTGAGCCGCTGCCTTGCAGGCGCGGCCTGGCAGCATCGGGCTGCGAAACCTATGGACGATGGCGCGCGGCCAGCCGTCACATCCGCCATCACGCCTGGCGCACTGCCTGCATGAAGGCCTCGATCTTCACGGCATCCTTGATGCCCTTGGCCTGCTCCACGCCACCACTGACATCCACCGCGTACGGGCGCACCTGGCGGATGGCCTGGGCGACATTGTCGGCCGACAGGCCGCCAGCCAGGATGATCGGTTTGCTCAGGTGTTGCGGTATCAAAGACCAGTCGAACGCTTCGCCGGTTCCCCCCGGGATGCCGGGCACATAAGCGTCCAGCAGGATGCCGCGGGCGCCGGCGTAGAGCTTGCAGGCCGCCTCGAGGTCATCGCCGGGGCGTACACGCAGGGCTTTGATCCAGGGGCGATGGTAACCCTCGCAGTCAGCCGGGCTTTCATCGCCGTGGAACTGTAGCAGGTCCAGTTGAACGACTTCGAGGATCTCGTTCAGCTCGCAACGCGAGGCATTGACGAACAGGCCCACGGTCGTCACGAAGGGCGGCAAGGCCTCGACGATCGCCCGGGCCTTGCGCACGTCCACGGCCCGCGGGCTTTTTTCATAGAACACCAGGCCGATGGCATCGGCGCCGGCCTCGACAGCGGCGAGGGCGTCCTCGATGCGGGTAATCCCGCAGATCTTGCTGCGAACCTTGCTCATGGACAGCGAACCTTGAGTGATCGATGAAAGCGCCGATGGTAGCAAATGACCTTTGCTCCGTCAGTCCGACAACGCCTCGAAACCGGTGAGAAAGTGTGGGCCGATGTAACGCTGCGGCAGCTCGTACTCGGGCGGGTACTCGACCTTCACCAGGTACAACCCATAAGGGTGCGCGGTCACCCCCGCCGCGCGGCGATCACGCCCCTCGAGCACCTCGCGGGCCCATTCCACCGGGCGCTCGCCGGTTCCGATGGCCATCAGCATGCCGGCGATGTTGCGCACCATGTGATGGAGGAAGGCGGTGGCACGCACATCGATCACGATCATCTGGCCATGGCGGGTAACGCGCAGGTGATGGATGTGCTTGACCGGCGACTTGGCCTGGCACTGGCTGGCGCGGAAGGCGCTGAAGTCATGGGTGCCGAGCAGGTACTGCGCGGCTTCGGCCATGCGCGTGACATCCAGCGGCCGATGGTTCCAGGTCACTTCCTCGGCGAGGTGGGCCGGACGGATCGGGTCGTTGTAGATGACATAGCGGTAGCGCCGCGCATTGGCTTTGAAGCGGGCATGGAAATCCGCAGGCATCGGCCTGGACCAGACCACGCTGATGTCGTGGGGCAGGTTGAAGTTGGTGCCCAGGGTCCAGGCGCGCTCATCGCGCACGGCCTGGGTATCGAAATGCACGATCTGCCCGCAGCCATGCACCCCGGCGTCGGTGCGCCCGGCACAGATCACGCTGATCGGTTCGTTGGCCACCTTCGACAGCGCCTGCTCGAGTGCTTGCTGGACGCTGGGCACACCACTGGCCTGGCGCTGCCAGCCGCGGTAGCGCGAACCTTTGTATTCCACGCCCAGGGCGATGCGGGTGAAACCTTCGGCCGCTGATTCGGCGGCGGCGTTGTCGATGATGTCCAAGAACGTGAAACCTGATGATGAAACGAAAAGGCGGGCAGTATAGCGGCAAACCGCATGATGGCCGAAACGATCGCGGGGCAAGCCCGCCCCCACGCGCCCCTCATTGCAGGGCTGTCGTGGGAGCGGGCTTGCCACCCCCCCCTCCCTTTTTCTTTTTTTGTTTTTTGTTTTGTCCCCTTCTCCCCCCCCGCGATCGTTTCAGCGATCAGACCAGGCGCGAGAGCATCTCGTTGGCTTCCTGGCGCTGGTTCTCATCGCCATCCTTGGCCACTTCGTCGAGGATGTCGCGAGCGCCGTCATGGTCACCCATGTCGATGTAGGCACGCGCCAGGTCCAGCTTGGTGGCCACTTCGTCGGTACCGGAGAAGAAGTCGAAGTCCAGGTCATCCAGCGGTTCCGGCTCCTGGGCGGCGTCTTCGGCGGTGAAGCTTGGCGCATTGTCTGGCGCATCGAGGCTTTGCGACAGTTTGTCGAGCTCGGCGTTGACGTCGTCCAGTTCGGAAGCAAATTTCTGCGCCGCCGGCGAGTCGTCATCCAGCGACAGCGACAGGTCGAAGTCGTCCGGCAGCTCCAGCTCGGAAATCGGGTCGAACTCGGGCATGGCTTCGAAGGCCGCCAACTCGGCCGCCACATCCACTGCCGGCTCCTCGCTGCTGGCCGAGGTCTCTGGCTCACCCACATCAAGGTCGAAATCGGCGAGATCATCGAGGGCCTGCGGCTGCTCCGGGGCCTGAGCCTGGGCTTGGGCCAACAGGGCTTCAAAATCATCGTCGGCATCGGTTTCGCTGACGGCAGGCGCAGCATCGGCCTGTGGCAGCGCAGCAGCCGACACCGCCTCTTCCAGTGCAGTCAGATCGAGAGGGTCTTCTTCCGGCAGGTCATCACCCAGGCTCAAGTCGAAGGCACTGTCCAGATCGTCTTCAGCAACCGGGGCCGGTTCAGGCTCAGGCTCCGGGAAGGCCTCGGCAACGGCTTCGGGCTCCACTGCCGGCTCAGGCTCGGCTTCGACGGCAGCCGGCGCCGGGTCCTGCAACAGCTCCTGGACGTATTGTTCGTCCAGCTCGGCAGCCAGGGCTGCGGCACCAGCCGCCACCGCCGCGACGCCGAGCATCGCCGGGAAGCGCTCCTTGAGCGAGGCGACTTCGGCCTGATTCTGCTCGCCTGGCGCCAGCTTGCGCTCCTGGCCAGCAAAGGCATCCTGGTCACCCTGACGGGCATACACTTCCATCAGCTTCAGGCGCAGGTCACTGCGCTGCGGCTCGGAAGCGACGGCGGCTTCGAGCAGGTCGGCGGCATGGTTCAGGCGACCACGGGCCAGGCTCTCATCAACCTCGGCGAACAGCGCGGCGCGCGGGTCCACTGCGGGGGCGGCAGGCGCTGGCGCAGGCGCAGGTATCTCGGCAGCCGTTGCCGCCGCCGCCGAGGCGGCGACTACTGCAGGCGACAGGGTGACGCTGGGCGCCGAGACGTCCAGGCCGGCGAAGCTGTCCGGCGGCAGGTCCAGGTCCGGGGCACGCTCACCCTCTTCAGACAGGGCGCGAGCCATGCGCAGGTGTTTTTCAGCTTCCTGCTGGGCTTTGCGCTTGCGCGCCAAAAGCAGCAGCAACAGCAACAGGGCGAGGAACGCCGAGCCGGCGATCAGCCCCAGCAGCAGCGGGTTGCCCATCAGTTCATCGAGCGCGCCCTGCTCTTGGGCAGCAGGTGCTTCGCTGGTGGCCGGCGTGGTTGGCGGCGCGGTATCGACCGCAGCAGGCGCTGGCGCCACCACAGGTTCAGCGGGCGTCAACTGGGCGTTGAGGGCTGGCTGCGCCGGTGCAGGTTCACTTGGCTGTGCCTGCGGTGCCGCGCCTTGAGCTTCAAGGCGCGCCAACTGGTCGTTTTTCAGTTCGATCAGCCGCTGCAGCTTGTCCAGCTGGCTCTGCAGATCGGCCATGCGGCTTTTGAGCTCGTCGTTGTCACGACGGCTGGTATCCAGGCTTTCCTGGGCCACGGCAAGCTTGTCGTTCAGCGCCTTGGCCTGGCCAGCGGCGCCCTTGCCGCCGGGGGCCACCAGGCGCAGGTTGTCGCCCTGGGCGATACGCGCCGGAGCCTCGCCGGCCTGGCCACGGCGGGTGGCGTCCAGCTGGCGGGCGCGCGGCCCCAGGCGTCGGCCTTCACGCCAGGCGGCGTACTGCTCGGCCACTTCACGGTTGGCTTCGCCCTGGGCAATGCTCTGTACCTGCTGCTGATCAGGCAGGCGCAGCACCTGCCCGGTCTTGAGCTGGTTGATGTTGTTGCCGATGAACGCATCCGGGTTCAACGCCTGGATCGCCAGCATGGTCTGCTGGACCGAGCCGCCCTGGGTATTGCGCGCGGCAATCTGCCACAGCGTGTCACGGCGTTTGGTGGTGTAGCTGCCGGAGCTTTGCGCTGGGTTGATGTTGGCCTGGGACGGCTGGCTGCCCTGGGCCTTGGCCTGGTCGAGCAGCACGTTGTAGTCGCGCAGCAGACGCCCCTGCGGCCACATCACCTGGACCAGGAACTTGACCACCGGCTCCGGCAAGGCCTTGCTGGAGGTGACGCGCAGCACGCTGCGGCCATTGGGGTTGATCACGGGGGTGAAGGTCAGGTCTTCGAGGTAGGTCGGGTATGCCACCCCGGCCTTGGCGAACTCCTCCGGCGACGCCAGGCTTGGCGCCATCTCGGTTGCGGTGAGGTCGCGCACGTCGAGCAGCTCGATCTCGGCATCCAGTGGCTGGTTCTGTGCCGACTTCAGGGTCAGCTCCCCCAACCCCAAGGCATTCGCCACGCCGGACGACAGCGCCGAGGCTGCCGCGATGGCCAGTACCAGTTTGCGAATTCGAAGCATGAACTCTTCCCTTGTAAGAACCGTCCCAAAAACCCTGTTGTGGTGCAGGACAAAATTGCTGGTCAGTATCTTTTACGCCATGTGTTTAATCAACAATTGCGCCACCTGCACGGCGTTGAGTGCCGCGCCTTTGCGCACATTGTCGGTGGTCAGCCAGAGGTTGAGCTGTTCATCCTCATCTATCCCGTGACGTACACGACCAACATAGACCACGTCCTGGCCCACTGCGTCACCTACCGGCGTCGGATAATCGCCTGGTTCGACCAGTTCGATGCTCTCGGCCGCTTCGAGTGCGGTGTTCACAGCGCCCAGATCGACCGGGCGACGGCTCTGCACCGCCACACTGAAGCTATCGCCGAAAAACACCGGGACTTGAATGCAGGACACGGAAATCTTCAATTGCGGCAGGCCCAGCAGTTGGCGCAGCTCGCTGACCAGGCGCCGCTCCACGGCGGTGTGGCCCTGCTCGTCGGGTGCGCCGACCTGCGGCAACAGGTTGAAGGCCACCTGGCGGTCGAAGAAGCGCGGCTCCAGCGGGCGGGCGTTGAGCAGCTCGGCGGTTTGCCGGGCCAGCTCGCTGACCGCCTCCTTGCCTTGGGCCGAAACGGCCAGGCAAGCGTTGACCTGAACGCGCTCGATGTCGAGCAAGCCCTTGAGGGGCGCCAGCGCCACGGCCAGTGCCACCGCGCCTGCGCAGGGGCTGGTGATGAGGGCTGGCTGCGGCAAGTCGGCGATGCGCTCGGCGTTGGCTTCCGGCACCAGCGCAACGGCCCCGTCCAGCACGCCAGACAGGTCGATCACGGTGCAGCCGGCTTGCTGGGCTTTAGGTGCGAAGCTACGGCTGACGGCGGGGCTGGCGGCGAAGAACACCAGTTTCACTTGCTTGAAGTCGAAGCTGTCCACTTCACGGACTTTGAGCTTCTTGCCGGCGAACATGACGCTGCTGCCCGCCGATTCCATGCTGGCCAGCAGGTGCAGGGTGGCCACCGGGAAGGACAGTTCCTCGAGGATCTGCACGAGGGTTTCACCGACTGCGCCGGTGGCGCCTACTACGGCGATATCTACAGGGGTGGTCATGGCTCGGGTTCCTTCTTTGTTCAGCGGGTACGGCGGGGAGCGGCACTTTACTTGGATTGTGGGGTGGGAGATAGGTTTGGCTTTGAGAGTGTGGGTTTTGATAGATGTATGCGCATTCGTTGGCGATGGCGACGCTTAGTCACCTTTCCGCCCTTACGGCGGCCTACTTTTTTCTTGGAAAAAGTAGGCAAAACCGCTTGCTCCCATCATACGGCCCCTACGCTGCGCTTCGGGGTCCCCTCGCTCCGGTGCCTTCCGGGCCCGCGCGGCCTACGACTCGCTGCGCAAGTCTACATCTCGCGCCTTCGGCTTACGCCGAAGGGTGCTGCGCACCAGGGCCCTACAGTCACCTCCACTCGGCCTCCTGAAGTCGCAATTTGTGTTGCCTGAACTATTGCGCGCTTAGAAGCAAAAGCAAAAACAGATCAAGAGCAGATCAAGAGCAGTAATGCGGCTATCTAGGTTTGGCTGTTGTTTCTGTGTTGTTTGTTCGGGCCCTATCGCCGGCAAGCCGGCTCCCACAGGTACAGCGCAAGGCTGAAAGTTCGCACTAACCTGTGAGAGCTGGCTTGCCAGCGATTGCAATCCTGAGTTCCCACCCAATCCAACTAGCGACAGCTAACGCCAGCCCAGGCGCCGCCCCTAACTTCGCGACTTCAGGAGGCTGAGCGTAGGCGTCTGGAGGGCCCTGGTGCGCAGCACCCTTCGGCGCAGCCGAAGGCGCGAGATGTAGACTTGCGCAGCAAGTCGGAGGCCGCGCGGGCCCGGAGGACGCCGGAGCGAAGGGACCCCGAAGCGCAGCGTAGGGGCCGTATGATGGGAGCGAGCGGCTTTGCCTACTTTGGCCAAGACCAAAGTAGGCCGCCGTAAGGGCGGAAAGGTGACTAAGCGTCGACATCACAAATGAATGCGCATAAAACTTCCAAAACAAACCAACAAACCAACAAACCAACAAACCAACAAACTTACCAACAACTAACCCCGCCCCCATGAAAAAACCCGCACCACTCTCATGGCACGGGTTCTCTCAAACCACAAATCACCCCAGAACGATCAACGCTCCAGCAAAATCCGCAGCATGCGACGCAGCGGCTCGGCCGCGCCCCACAGCAGCTGGTCACCCACAGTGAAGGCCCCCAGATACTGCGACCCCATATTCAGCTTGCGCAGACGCCCAACCGGAATATTCAGCGTGCCAGTCACCTTGGTAGGGCTCAGCTCCTGCATGCTGATCTCACGCTGGTTCGGCACCAGCTTCACCCAAGGGTTGTGCTGGCTGATCATGCCTTCGATATCGGCCAGCGGCACATCCTTGTTCAGCTTGATGGTCAGCGCCTGGCTGTGGCAACGCATGGCACCAATGCGCACGCAGATACCGTCGACCGGAATCGGGCTCTTGAAGCGCCCGAGGATCTTGTTGGTCTCGGCCTGGGCCTTCCACTCTTCGCGGCTCTGACCGTTCGGCAGTTCCTTGTCGATCCACGGGATCAGGCTGCCGGCCAGCGGCACGCCGAAGTTCTCGGTCGGGTAGCCTTCGCCACGCATGGCTTCGGCAACCTTGCGGTCGATGTCGAGGATGGCGCTGGCCGGGTTGGCCAGGTCATCGGCCACGGCCGCATGGGTGGCGCCCATCTGCTTGATCAGCTCACGCATGTTCTGCGCGCCGGCACCCGAGGCCGCCTGGTAGGTCATGGCGCTCATCCACTCGACCAGGCCGGCTTCGAACAAGCCGCCCAGCCCCATCAGCATCAGGCTGACGGTGCAGTTGCCGCCGATGTAGTTCTTGGTACCGGCATCCAACTGCTGGTCGATGACCTTGCGGTTGACCGGATCGAGGATGATCACGGCGTCGTCCTGCATGCGCAGCGACGAGGCGGCATCGATCCAGTAACCCTGCCAGCCCGCTTCACGCAGCTTGGGGAAGACTTCGTTGGTGTAGTCGCCGCCCTGGCAGGTCAGGATGACATCGAGGGTCTTGAGCTCTTCAATGTTGTAGGCGTCCTTCAGCGGGGCAGTTTCCTTGCCCACGTTAGGACCCTGGCCACCCACATTGGAGGTGGTGAAGAACACTGGCTCGATCAGGTCGAAGTCCTGCTCTTCGAGCATCCGCTGCATGAGCACGGAACCGACCATTCCACGCCAACCGATCAGACCTACACGTTTCATCGCAACTACACCTTTGCTAAAAGTGGGCCGCCACCAGGTTTTGGTGGCGGGCCAGAGAGATTACAGATTCCGCAGCGCTGCGACTACTGCGTCGCCCATTTCCTGCGTACCGACTTTGGTGCAACCGGCAGACCAGATGTCACCGGTGCGCAGGCCTTGGTCCAGGACCAGGCTGACCGCCTGCTCGATGGCCTCGGCCGCCGCCTGCTGGTTGAAGCTGTAGCGCAGCATCATCGACACCGAGAGGATGGTCGCCAGCGGGTTGGCGATGCCCTGGCCGGCGATGTCCGGCGCCGAACCGTGACACGGCTCGTACATGCCCTTGTTATTGGCATCCAGCGATGCCGAAGGCAGCATGCCGATAGAACCGGTGAGCATGGAAGCTTCATCCGACAGGATGTCGCCGAACATGTTGTCGGTGACCATCACGTCGAACTGCTTGGGCGCGCGCACCAGCTGCATGGCGGCGTTGTCGACATACATGTGGCTCAGTTCGACGTCCGGGTAACCCTTTGCCACGTCCTCGACCACTTCACGCCACAGCTGGCTGGAAGCCAGGACGTTGGCCTTGTCCACCGAGCACAGCTTCTTGCCACGCACACGGGCCATGTCGAAACCGACGCGGGCGATGCGGCGCACTTCGCTTTCGCTGTATGGCAGGGTGTCGTAGGCCTGGCGCTCGCCGCCCTCCAGTTCGCGCTGGCCGCGCGGAGCACCGAAGTAGATGCCGCCGGTCAGCTCGCGGACGATGAGGATGTCCAGGCCGGAGACGATTTCCGGCTTGAGCGACGAGGCATCGGCCAGTTGTGGGTAGAGGATGGCCGGGCGCAGGTTGGCGAACAGGCCCAGTTGCGAACGGATCTTCAGCAAGCCGCGCTCAGGGCGGATGTCACGCTCGATCTTGTCCCACTTCGGGCCACCCACGGCGCCCAGCAGCACGGCGTCAGCCTGGCGTGCACGCTCCAGGGTCTCGTCGGCCAGCGGCACACCGTGCTTGTCGATGGCGGCGCCGCCGATCACGTCGTGGGCGAGGCTGAAGCCGAGCTGGAACTTGTCGTTGGCCAGCTCCAGCACCTTGACCGCCTCGGCCATGATTTCCGGGCCGATGCCATCACCTGGGAGAATCAGAATCTGCTTGCTCATGCTTTCCTCTATCCATCAAAGCGACGCGGCCGCCTCGGCCCCGTCGTGAATAATCAGCGTTCGGCCCAGAGTACCAGCACATCGGTGCTGAACGAGCCATCGGCCTCAATCTGGTAATACTGCCGCACTTCCTCGCCCATGGCTTGCTGCAACTGGCGGATAGCCACGCGCAGTGGGTCGGGGGTGCGCATGCGCTCGACCCAGGAGTGCCATTCCAGGCGCAGGCGCTGGCGAGTGTGGCTGCGCACATGCAGGCCGGCCTCGCTGACCTGGCGCTGCCATTCGGCGGCGCTGTAGTCGCGTACGTGGCTGGTGTCGCGCAGCACTTCGACCGTCTGCAGGTAGGTATCGAGCAGCGGGCTGCCTGGCGACATGACATCGATGAAGGCCGCCACCCCGCCCGGTTTCAGCACCCGACGCACTTCGCGCAGGGCCAGGCCAAGGTCGCTCCAGTGGTGCGCCGAATAACGGCTGAACACATGGTCGAAGCTGGCATCGGCGAACGGCAGGCGTTCGGCGGCGCCACGCGCGGTGGTGATGTTGCCCAGGCCGCGTTCGGCTGCCGCAGCGGCCACCACGTCGAGCATCGACTGCGAGAGGTCGTAGGCGACCACCTCACCGACCAGCGGTGCGACGTGGAAACTGACATGGCCGGCACCACAGCCCAGGTCCAGTACTCGAGCATTCCCCTGCCCCGCCAGCTCAGCCTGCAGCAGGGCGAATTCACTGCCCTGGGCGTGCACGGCGCTGCTGAGGTAGGCGCTGGCCTGTTCGCCGAACTGGCGCTGGACTACGTCGGTGTGGGTGGTGCTGGTCATATCGAAATCCTTTTGTTTTTTGTTGCTTGTTCCGGCCTTTTCGCGGGTCAAGCCCGCTCCTACAGGAGACACCTCTCCCTGTAGGAGCGGGCTTGACCCGCGAAAGGGCCAGTACTGCTAGCTACAAACTTCAGGCATCACGGAACAGCCAAGGCTGGCTGGCGCGGTGCTTGCCTTCGAAGGCCTTGATCGCGTCGCTGTCCTGCAGGGTCAGGCCGATGTCATCCAGGCCGTTGAGCAGGCAGTGCTTGCGGAACGCGTCGATCTCGAACTTCAGCACCTTGCCATCCGGGCGGGTCACGGCCTGGGGATCGAGGTCGATGGTCAGCTGGTAGCCCGGGTTGGCTTCGACCTGCTTGAACAGCTCGTCGACTTCAGCGGCATCGAGAATGATCGGCAGCAGGCCGTTCTTGAAGCTGTTGTTGAAGAAGATGTCGGCAAAGCTCGGCGCGATCACGCTGCGGAAGCCGTACTCGTCCAGCGCCCATGGCGCGTGCTCGCGGCTGGAACCGCAACCGAAGTTCTCACGCGCCAGCAGCACGCTGGCACCTTGGTAGCGCTTGTGGTTGAGCACAAACTCTTGGTTGACCGGGCGCTTGCTGTTGTCCTGGTAGGGCTGGCCCACGTCCAGGTAGCGCCACTCGTCGAACAGGTTGGGGCCAAAGCCGGTACGCTTGATCGACTTCAGGAACTGCTTGGGGATGATCTGGTCGGTGTCGACGTTGGCACGGTCCAACGGCGCGACGAGGCCAGTGTGCTGGGTAAAGGCTTTCATGCTGCGCTCCCTTGGATCAACTCGCGGACATCGATGAAGTGGCCGGTCACCGCGGCGGCGGCGGCCATGGCCGGGCTGACCAGGTGGGTACGACCACCGGCGCCCTGGCGGCCTTCGAAGTTGCGGTTGGAAGTGGACGCGCAGTGCTCGCCGCTCTCCAGGCGGTCCGGGTTCATCGCCAGGCACATCGAGCAGCCAGGCTCACGCCATTCAAAGCCGGCTTCGAGGAAGATCTTGTCCAGGCCTTCACGCTCGGCCTGGGCCTTGACCAGGCCCGAGCCCGGCACGACGATGGCCTGCTTGACGCTGGAGGCAACCTTGCGCCCCTTGGCGATTTCGGCCGCGGCGCGCAGGTCTTCGATGCGCGAGTTGGTGCACGAGCCGATGAACACGCGATCCAGCTGGATATCGGTGATCGCCTGGTTGGCACTGAGCCCCATGTACTTCAAGGCACGCTCGATCGAGCCACGCTTGATCAGGTCGGCCTCGGCGGCTGGGTCCGGCACACGCTGATCGACGGCCAGGACCATCTCGGGCGAGGTGCCCCAGCTGACTTGCGGCTTGATCTGCGCGGCATCCAGCTCGACCACGGTGTCGAACACGGCGTCGGCGTCGGACACCAGGTCCTTCCACGATTCCACCGCGCGCTCCCACTGCTCGCCTTTCGGTGCGTACGGGCGGCCTTCGACATAGGCGACGGTGGTCGCATCGGTGGCCACCAGGCCCACACGGGCGCCGGCTTCGATGGACATGTTGCAGATGGTCATGCGGCCTTCCATCGACAGCTCGCGGATGGCGCTGCCGGCGAACTCCATGGCATGGCCGTTGCCGCCGGCGGTGCCGATCTTGCCGATCACGGCGAGGACGATGTCCTTGGCGGTGACGCCGGCAGGCAATTGGCCCTCGACGCGCACCAGCATGTTCTTCATTTTCTTGGCAACCAGGCACTGGGTGGCGAGCACGTGCTCGACCTCGGAGGTACCAATGCCGTGGGCCAGGGCACCAAAGGCGCCGTGGGTGGAGGTGTGCGAGTCGCCGCAGACCACGGTCATGCCCGGCAAGGTCGCGCCCTGCTCGGGGCTGATGACGTGGACGATGCCCTGGCGCTCGTCGTTCATCTTGAATTCGACGATGCCATATTCGTCACAGTTCTCATCGAGGGTCTGCACCTGCAGGCGCGACACCTGGTCGACGATGGCCTCGATACCGCCCTTGCGCTCTGGCGTGGTCGGCACGTTGTGGTCGGGCGTGGCGATGTTGGCATCGATGCGCCACGGCTTGCGCTTGGCCAGGCGCAGGCCTTCGAAGGCCTGGGGCGACGTCACTTCGTGGATGATGTGGCGATCGATGTAGATCAAGGATGAGCCGTCATCGCGGCGCTTGACCTCATGGGCTTCCCAGAGTTTGTCGTAGAGCGTTTTGCCAGCCATCAGACTGTTCCTCATCAGCGTCTTTCTATGCCAAAGACCCCTTGGCTTGTACGGACGATGCTATGGCGATAGATTGAATAACTCAAATTCATAATTTTCATGCTTTGCATAACCATCAGGAATCTGAATCATGGACCTGGCCAACCTCAGCGCATTTATCGCGATTGCCGAAACCGGCAGCTTCTCTGGCGCGGGTGAACGCCTGTTCCTGACCCAGCCGGCCATCAGCAAACGCATCGCCGGGCTCGAGCAGCAACTGGACGTACGCCTGTTCGACCGGCTGGGGCGGGAAGTGAGCCTGACCGAAGCCGGGCGGGCCCTGTTGCCCCGTGCCTATCAGATCCTCAACGTGCTCGATGATACTCGCCGCGCGCTGACCAACCTGACCGGGGAGGTGAGCGGTCGCCTGACCCTGGCCACCAGCCACCATATTGGTCTGCACCGCTTGCCACCGGTGCTGCGGGCGTTCACCCGGCAACACCCGGCAGTGGCGCTGGATATCCAGTTCATGGATTCAGAAGCCGCCTACGATGAAATCCTCCATGGCCGCGCGGAAATTGCCGTGATCACCTTGGCTCCCGAGCCGCATCACCTGGTCAGGGCAACCCCGGTCTGGGAGGACGCCCTCGACTTCGTCGCCGCGCCCGAACACCCGCTGGCCAGCAGCGGCCAGGTCAGCCTGGCCGACGTGGCCCGGCACCCGGCGGTCTTCCCCGGCGGCAACACCTTCACCCATCACATCGTCCAGCGCCTGTTCGAAAGCCAGGGCCTGACGCCGAATATCGCCATGAGCACCAACTACCTGGAAACCATCAAGATGATGGTTTCCATCGGCCTGGCGTGGAGTGTGCTGCCGCGTACTATGCTGGATGAGCAGGTGGCGTCCATCGCCCTGCCCGGCATACAGCTGTCGCGCCAGCTAGGCTACATTTTGCACACAGAACGCACGCTATCGAACGCGGCCAGGGCCTTCATGGCCCTGCTCGACAGCCACGCGGGGCCCGCCTGACCGGTCGTCAGTACGGCAGTACACTTCTCAAGGACGCGACATCCGCCAAAGGTCTGGTACCGATGCCCAAATCAGCAAACCGCTTTCCGCGCCTGCCGCGCATCCCTGCGGTCGATCCTCAGGAATCGGAGCAGGCCTGGCAGAATGCCCCGCAACTGCTGGCCGCACTCAACGGCGCGAACCTGGGCGCCTGGCTATGGGATATCGAGAGCGGCCGGGTCAGCTGGTCACGGGGCACCCAGGCGCTGTTCGGTTTCGACCCCCTGCGCCCACTGCCCAACGATGTCGACTACCTCGACCTGCTGCCCGATGAAGACCGTGCCCGCACGCGCCAGGCGTTCCAGGCCGTGGTCAATGGCGAACCCATCGAGCAGGCCATGCGCCACCGCATCCGCTGGCCGGACGGCAGCGTGCACTGGCTGGAGATCAACGGCAGCCTGACCCACGACGTCCACGGCCGACGGCAGATGATCGGGGTGATCCGCGAAATCACCCGCCAGCGCGAGCGGGAAACCGCACTGATCAACTCGGAAAAGCGCTTCGCCACCCTCTTCCACCTCAGCCCCAACGCCATCCTGCTCACCCGCCGCCATGACGGCCTGATCATCGAGGTCAACCAGCACTTCGAAGACATGTTCGGCTGGCCCGGCGCCCACGTGGTCGGCAAGACCAGTGTCGAGCTGGGCCTGTGGGTCAACCCCGAGCAGCGCCACCAGGTGCTGGAGGCCACCCGCGCCGGCAGCGGCCCACTGACCATGGAGGTGCAGTTCCGCGCCACCAGCGGCAAGGTCCACGACGGCATCCTCTGCACCCAGGGCATCGAACTGGAAGGCACCACCTACCTAATCAGTACCTTTGTCGACACCACCGAGCGCAAACGCGCCGAGCAGGCGCTCAAGGACAGCCAGGAGCGCCTCGACCTGGCGCTGGACTCGGCCCAGCTGGGCACCTGGGACTGGCACATTCCCAGCGGCATGCTCTATGGCTCGGCCCGCGCCGCCCAACTGCACGGGCTCGACCCGGTGCCGTTCCACGAGTCCTTCGATGCGTTCTTCGAAGGGGTGCCCGAACACGAACGCAACTCCATGCGCCAGGCTTACCGCAGCCTGCGCGAGGGGCCGGCCGGCAACTACCAGATCACCTACCAGGTGCAGCTGGATAACGGCGCCACGCGCTTTATCGAAAGCCGCGCGCGGCTGTACCGTGACGAGCAGGGCAAACCGCTGCGCATGGCCGGCACCCTGCTGGACATCACCGACCAGGTAGAGCGCGAACAACGCCTCACGGCTTCGGAAGAAAAATTCGCCAGCCTGTTCCAGGTCAGCCCGGACCCGATCTGCGTGACCCGCCAGGACACCGGCCAGTTCATCGAGATCAACCCGGCCTTCAGCCAGACCTTCGGCTGGAGCGCCGAGCAGGTGCTGGGCCGTACCGCCGAGCAGCTGGGCCTGTGGGCCGAGTCGGCCGAGCGCGCCCAGCGCATCGAACGGGTGATCCGCGACCAGGCCCTGAGCAATGTGGCGATCGGGGTCAACCACCGCAACGGCGGGCCACTGACCTGCGTCATATCAAGCCGCCTGATCAGCGTCGACGGCCAGGCCTGCAGCGTCACCACTTTGCGCGACATCACCCAGCAGCAGCGCGCCGAGGCGGCGCTCAAGGCCAGCGAGGAGAAATTCGCCAAGGCGTTCCATTCCAGCCCCGACGCCATCACCATCACCGAGCGGCGCAGCGGCCGCTACCTGGAAGTAAACGATGGGTTCTGCCGGCTGACCGGCTACAGCGCCAGCGAGGTGGTCGGCCGCACGGTCTATGAGCTGGGCATCTGGGCCGACGACAAGCAACGCAGCGCCTTGCTCAACGAGCTCAAGGCACGCGGCCGGGTCCATCACCGCGAGATGCTCGGGCGCAACAAGCGCGGCGACATTCTCACCGTGGAAGTGTCGGTGGAGCCGATCAGCCTCAACGAAGTCGACTGCCTGTTGCTCACTGCACGGGATGTCAGCCTGCTGAAAAACGCCCAGGCGCAGATTCGCCACCTGGCCTACCACGACCCGCTGACCAACCTGCCCAACCGCGCCCTGCTGATGGACCGCCTGAGCCAGCAGATTGCGCTGCTCAAGCGCCACAACCTGCGCGGCGCATTGCTGTTCCTCGACCTCGACCATTTCAAGCACATCAACGATTCGCTCGGCCACCCGGTGGGCGACGCCGTGCTGAAGATCATTACGGCCCGCCTGGAAGCCAGTGTGCGCCTCGAGGACACCGTGGCACGCCTGGGCGGCGATGAGTTCGTGGTATTGATCAGCGGCCTGGAAGGCAGCCGCGAACTGGTGGAAAGCAAGGTCCGCGAGCTGGCCGACACCCTGCGCGAACTGCTGGCCGAACCCATGTCGCTGGATGGCCAGCGCCTGCAGGTGACACCCAGCATCGGCGTGGCGCTGATCCCGGACCACGGCGCCACCCCCGCCGACCTGCTCAAGCGCGCCGACATCGCCCTGTACCGGGCCAAGGATTCCGGGCGCAATACCACCCAGCTGTTCCACACCACCATGCAGAAGGCCGCCAGCGAGCGCCTGCGCATGGAGAACGACCTGCGCCTGGCGCTGGCCCGCGGCGAGCTGGCACTGCATTTCCAGCCCCAGGTCGATGCCCGTGACAACCACATCGTCGGCGCTGAAGTGCTGTTGCGCTGGCACCATCCGCAACTGGGCCAGCAACCGCCGGCACAGTTCATCCAGGTGCTTGAGGAAAGCGGGCTGATCCTGGAAGTGGGCAGCTGGATCCTCGACGAGGCCTGCGACGCCTGCGCGCGCATGCTCGAGGACGGGCTGATCGACGCCGACGACTTCAGCCTGTGCGTCAACATCAGCCCACGGCAGTTCCGCCAGAACGACTTTGTCGCCCGGGTGCTGCGCAGCCTCGACGACTACCGCCTGCCGCGGCACATGCTCAAGCTGGAGATCACCGAAGGCATCGTCATCCAGAACCTGGAAGACACCATCAGCAAGATGCGCGAGCTCAAACGCTTTGGCGTCAGCTTCGCCATGGACGACTTCGGCACGGGCTACTCGTCACTCACCTACCTCAAGCGCCTGCCGGTGGATGCATTGAAGATCGACCAGACCTTCGTGCGCGACGCGCCGGTTGACCCGAATGACGCCGAGATCGTACGCGCCATCGTCGCCATGGCGCGCAGCCTGGGCTTGGCGGTTATCGCCGAAGGTGTCGAGTTGACCGAGCAACTGGAGTTTCTGGAACGGCTCGGTTGCCATCTTTACCAAGGCTACCTGCACAGCCGGCCGCTGCCGCTGCCGGAATTCCGGCAGATGCTGCTGGAGGCGCCGGCGGATTATTGAGTGGTGCTCCCGAGGTTCATCTAACGCCGTGGGAGCGGGCTTGCCCCGCGATTGCGGTATGAGATCCAACATCGCAATCG
>NZ_JBMOWQ010000229.1:0-6312 GCF_049310485.1 Pseudomonas sp. GZD-209 | reverse complement strand
CTTGCCTCCCCCCCCCCCCCCCCCCCCCCCCCCCCCCCCCCCCGCTCCCACAGGGATTGCGGACTCTCATGCGAATTACCAAGACGCTGCTTTCAACCAGTATTGCCCTGCTCTGCGCCGCCGCCCTGTGGTGGGCCTACGACAGCTTCCAGGCCCGCTACCTGCGCCCCTTCGACAACCAGGCCACACTGTTCGACGGCAGCCAGCTGCGCCTGCCGCCAGAACTGGCCGGCCCCGGCCCGATCCGCGTGGTGCATTTCTGGGACCCGGCCTGCCCGTGCAACGTCGGCAACCAGCAGCACCTGGGCGAACTGCTCGAGCACTTCGTCCCGCAGGGGGTCAGCTTCCACGTGGTGCAACGGCCCGGCAGCCACGGCCAGCTGCCCGCCAACCTCGCTGCGCTCAAACCCCTGGCCGGGCTGCCCGGCAGCGAACACCTGCCGGCCACCCCCGCCGTGGCGATCTGGGACCGCAACGGCGACCTGGCCTACTTCGGCCCCTACAGCGAAGGCGCGGTGTGCAATTCGAGCAACAGCTTCATCGAACCGGTGCTCAAGGCGCTCATGGATGGCAGGCCGGTGCAGGCCTCCAATACCCTCGCCGTAGGGTGCTATTGCCCCTGGCAGATAGGCAGCCATCGATAAGCTTCTACCGCAGAGCAGCCCGAGAGGATCCCTAGCGTAGCGACATACAGCACAAGGAGCACTGTATGTCATCCAAAGGTCCCATCCCACTTGATGAGTCTTATGTAAAAGCACTTCAAGACAAGATCTACTACCTGGCCCCCTCGCACTCCACTGACCAGACGCCAATGCCGCCGCACCAGATGGTCTATACGACCAACCCTGGCAGAGTGGACTTCAATCTGGTCGTGCAGGTAGAGGCCGACACACGTCAAACCCACATCGACCACGCTTGGTTGCAATTCACCCAGGGCGAGCAGCTCGACCAGGCTATCGAGGCCAGTACCGGCTCGCTTTCCGGGCTGAGCGAAACTGAAAGCACCGAACGCCAGATAACAGCCGTCGAGCAGGTCACCGCAAGTTATCAGGCCCAGCTGAAGCAGGCACGACAACAAGCCAACAGTTTCTTCGGCAGCACGCCCATCTCCCGCAGTGTCAACGATTTCGTCAGCGTGGCACGGCAGCAGAATAACGCGGCAAAGTCCCGCCAGGCTTGGCTGGCTTCCTATCGCGCCGCGTTCGAAACCATACGCCTTGAGAAAAAGATCGCCGAACTGCATCAACGTCGCGCCGACCTGACGCCCAAGCTGGAAAGTGCCAGGCTCAAGTCACAACAACGCGAGCAGGTGAACCGACAGATCCAGCGGATCGAACAGAGTCTTGCCCGGTTCTTCACCAGCACGCAGGAACTGCAGCGCCTCTCCTCATCGCTGCAAGGGGTGCTGAACGCGCTCCAGCAGCACCATCAAGATGGCATCACCCCGAAGACTGCAGCGGAGCATGCCCACACGCCGGAGCAACAAACTTCTGATCTGATCCAGTCCAAGGCCAGGTTGCGACAGCACGCCGCGCAAGCACAGCAAGACGCCCAAGCACTGGAGCATGAAATCAAAGACGTTGATTTCACGCTCGGGCTGGAGCAGCCCCAGGCGCCTTACGAGCGCAGGGAGGAGTTGCTGCAGCTCAAGGTCCAGATGATCCACGAGAGCGGCACCTGGCCTGCGCAAGACACCACCACTACCCAACTGGACACGATGGCGCAGCAGGCCATCGACACCGCGTTCGATGAGCAAGTGCACCTGGCCATGCTCAACGGAAGCACGCCAAGCAACACCCCCGTCACCTTCGAGGCCTGGACCTCCAGCACCCGCCATGCCTTGGTACTGGCCAGTTCGCGTGGCGCAGTGGCGCACTTCGAACCGGCGTGGGCAGCCTTCGGCGAAGCGCTGCAAAGGCTCGCCACCCATGTGCTGGCCCAGGGTGTCGCGGCTGCCGCACGTTACGCGCCGTTGATGCTCTACTCGACGCGCCTGGGCAATGGCGAGCGCATGGGCGTGAGCGTACCGCTGGCCTGGCTGGCCCCAGGCGCGGACCAGACACTGGACGCCAACCGTCTTGCCGGCCAGACCCTGGAGCTGCCGCTACGCATGAACGCGGTACCCTCGGGCACAGAGACCGTGGTGTACCTGGCCGCCGCCGATGGCAGCAGCGTGCAGCGCGACGTGCGGGTACGCCAGGCCGAATGGGACAACGGCCTGGGCGCCTATCGCTTCACTGCCGAAGGCCCGGGCGGCGCCATCCTGCTCTGGCACCCAGCCACACCGCCCAGCACGCTGAGCAGCTATGACCCGGAGACAGGCAGCCATATTCCAGGCCTGCCTATCGTCGAGGACCTGCGCAAGCACACCGACGGCCTCATTCAGGTACCGCCCGAGCTCGACATCCGCACTTTCCCTGCCCTGCCGGATGAGCAGCCCGACGACTACGTGATCGTCTTCCCGGTCGACGCGGGGCTGGCGCCAATCTACGTGATGTTCCGCGACCCACGGCAGATCGCCGGGGTGGCCAGCGGTCACGGGCAGGTGACGCCGGATCGCTTTCTTGAGGCCGCAGTCACACCAGAAGGCGCGCCGATTCCTGCAAGGATTGCGGATAAGTTGAGGGGTCGCAGGTTCAGTAGTTTCGATAGGCTGCGGGAGGCGTTTTGGAGGGAGGTAGGGGCCGATCCAGAGTTCAGACAGCACTTCACCTTGAGTAATCAACAGAGAGTGGAAGAAGGCAGCGCGCCCCATGTTCCCGCAGCCGAACGTGCGGGGAAGCGAGGTACATTCGAGCTCCATCACATTGCCGAAGTAGCCAGAGGTGGCGCGGTATATGACATGGATAACATCACCATCATGACACCTCATCAACACATCGCTCACCACAGCAAAAGGAGTGAGGAATGATCAACAAGAGTCGACTTGAAGATTTTACAGAAGCCGAGTTCCTAGCGTTCATTGGAGAGTTCTTCGAAAACCGCTCTGGCCTCAATGGAAAGGCATTTGGTCAATATCAAGATGATCTGGTTTGTAAATTCGAAGAAATCATCGAAAACCCTATTGGCTCTGACCTGATCTACTACCCCGGCGAGGGTGCAGATGACAGCCCACAGGGCGTCGTCAACCGCGTCAAAGAATGGCGCGCAGCCAACGGCAAACCCGGCTTCAAACCTGACTGACTCAAAGCCCTGCGGCCAACACCGCAGGGCTTTTTGGCTTCAGCCCCGCACCCGCGCCGGATTACCCACCACCACCGCCCCCGCCGGTACATCGCGGGTGACCACGCTGCCAGCGCCGACCACGGCGTTATCGCCAACGGTCACCCCCGGCAGGATGATCGCCCCGCCGCCGATCCACACGTTGTCGCCGATGGTCACCGGCCGCCCGCTTTCCAGGCCGCTGCGGCGCAGATCAGGGTCGAGCGGGTGGTCGGCGGTGTAGATCTGCACCGCCGGGCCGATCTGGCAGTCGGCGCCGATGCGCACCGGCAGCACGTCGAGGATCACGCAGTTGAAGTTCATGAAGGTATTGGCGCCAACACTGAGGTTGTAGCCGTAGTCGCAATAGAACGGCGGGCGGATCACCACAGCGTCGCCGACGCTGCCGAAGTGCTCCACCAGCAACCCGTGGCGGGCTTCGTTGAGCAGCTCGACGCTGGCGTTGTAGCGGTGCATCCAGTGCTTGTTGGCGATCTGCTCGGCCTGAAGTTCCGGGCAGCCAGCGTGGTAGAGCTGGCCTTGCAGCATTTTCTGTTTTTCGCTGAGGGACATGGAAACTCCTTGTTGGGGCTATGCTCAGTGCGCGAATCCGCCGATGATCGGACCACATTTTTCGCTCGAGTGCACAAGGAGTCTCGATGAAGCGCAGCCTGACCCTGCTGGCCGTGGTGATTGCCGTGGCCGCTGCCGGCACCGGTTACTGGTATGTGCAGGGCAAGCAGCCCCAGCGCGAGGGCGAACTGGCCCTTGCCGGGCTGCAAGCGCCGGTCACCGCCCGTTATGACGCACGCGGCGTACCGCACCTGCAGGCGCAGAACGAGCAGGACCTGTACCGCGCCCTGGGTTACGTGCACGCCCAGGACCGCCTGTTCCAGATGGAGATCATGCGCCGCCTGGCCCGTGGCGAACTGGCCGAGGTGTTGGGCGACAAGTTGCTGCCCACCGACACCCTGTTCCGCAGCCTGCGCATCCGCGAGCAGGCCGCGCTGATGGTGCAGCGCCAGGACCGCCAGGCCCCGGCCTGGATAGCCTTGCAGGCCTACCTCGATGGCGTGAACCAGTGGCAGGCCAGTCATCCCAAACCGATGGAGTTCGACCTGCTTGGTATCACCCCGCGCCCATTCACCGCCGAGGACACCCTGAGCATCGCCGGCTACCTGGCCTACAGCTTCGCCGCGGCCTTTCGCACCGAACCCGCGCTTACCTACATCCGCGACCAGCTCGGCGCCGATTACCTGAAGATCTTCGACCTCGACTGGCAGCCCGACGGTGCCATCGCCACGCCGCTGGCCGCCGCCGACTGGCGCAGCCTGGAACAGCTGGCGCGGCTCAGCCATGAGGCCCTGATTGAGGCCGGCATCCCCCAGTTCGAGGGCAGCAATGCCTGGGCCGTGGCCGGCAGCCGCACCCGCAGCGGCCGCCCGTTGCTGGCGGGCGATCCGCACATCAGCTTCGCGGTGCCGGCGGTGTGGTACGAGGCCGAGCTGTCAGCGCCGGGCTTCAACCTGTACGGCTACTTCCAGGCGCTCAACCCGTTCGCCCTGCTTGGCCACAGCCGCGACTTCGGCTGGAGCCTCACCATGTTCCAGAACGACGACGTCGACCTGATCGCCGAAAAGACCAACCCGGCCAACCCCGAGCAGGTGATGGTCGATGGCCGCTGGCAGACCCTGGAAAAAACCGAGCAGCAGATCGCCGTCAAAGGCGAGCAGCCGGTGCCCCTCACCCTGCGCCGCTCGCCCCACGGCCCGATCGTCAACACGGTGCTGGGCAACAGCGCCGGCGCTGCGCCCATCGCCATGTGGTGGGCGTTCCTGGAAACCGATAACCCGATCCTCGAAGGCTTCTACCAGATCAACCGCGCCGACACCCTGGACAAGATGCGCGAAGCCGCAGCCAAGGTGCAGGCGCCAGGGCTGAACCTGGTCTGGGCCAACGCCCGTGGCGATATCGGCTGGTGGGCGGCGGCGCGCCTGCCGATCCGCCCGGACGGGGTGAACCCGGCGTTCATCCTCGACGGCAGCAGCGCCCAGGCCGACAAGCCCGGCTTCTACCCGTTCAGCGTCAATCCGCAGCAGGAGAACCCGGCCAGCGGCTACATCGTCTCGGCCAACTACCAGCCACCGGCGGTGGTGCCGGTGCCCGGCTACTACAACCTGGCCGACCGCGGCCGCCAGCTGGACCGCCACCTGAACAACCCGGACATCAAGTGGGACACCCAGAACAGCCAGGCCCTGCAGCTGGACACCAGCAACGACTACGGCCCACGCACCCTGGCGCCGCTGCTGGGCACCTTGCGCAGCGTGGCCCAAGGGGACGAAGAGAAAGAGCTGGTCGAACAGCTGGCCGCCTGGCGCGGCGACTACCCACTGGACTCCACCAGCGCCACGCTGTTCAACCAGTTCCTCTACGAACTGGCTTTCGCTGCGCTGCATGACGAGCTGGGCGATACCTGGTTCCCGATCCTGATCAGCACCCGTGCCATCGACGCGGCCCTGCCGCGGCTGGCCGCCGACCCAGCCTCACCCTGGTGGAACCTGCGCGGCGGCAATGAACACACCGACCGCCGCGCCATCGTGCGGCTGGCCTGGCAGCGCAGCCTCAAGCACCTGGGCGAGACCTTCGGCAAGGACCCGGCCAACTGGCAATGGGGCAAGGCCCACACCCTCACCCACAACCACCCGCTGGGAGTGAAGAAGCCGCTGAACCTGCTGTTCAACGTTGGCCCCTTCGCCGCCCCGGGCACCCACGAGGTGCCGAACAACCTTTCGGCGAAGATCGGCCCGGCGCCCTGGCCGGTCACCTATGGCCCCTCCACCCGGCGGGTGATCGACTTCGCCGACGCCGGCGCGGCCTTGACCATCAACCCGGTCGGGCAAAGCGGCGTGCCGTTCGACAAGCACTATGGCGACCAGGCAGAGGATTACATCGAGGGGCGCTATCACAAGGCGCGTATGGGGGTGATCCCGGCGCAGAGCACGTTGCGGTTGGTGCCCGGGAACTGATTGGCTCTTTCGCCCCCATCGCGGGGGGGGGGGGGGGGGGAAAGAGGAAAAAGAGAGAGAAGGGGTCTGCAACAAGAGGAAAAAA
>NZ_JBMOWQ010000228.1:0-12625 GCF_049310485.1 Pseudomonas sp. GZD-209 | reverse complement strand
CATACGCGCCCCCCCCTCCGCCTCACCCCGCACGCGGGTCGCTCCCCCCCCCCCCCCGATGGGCTAACGACGGCATGACTTGTAGACAGGCAGAGACAACCCATGCAAAAACACTTCATCGAAATCGACGGCGCGCGCATGAGCTACGTCGACCAGGGCCAGGGTTTCCCCGTCCTGCTCGGCCATAGCTACCTGTGGTCGGCCGCCATGTGGCAACCGCAGATCGACGCGCTGTCGAAGCACTTCCGGGTCATCGTGCCCGAGCTGTGGGGCCACGGCGATTCCGCCGCGCCACCGGCCACCACCACCGACATGAGCGCCTTGAGCCGCCAGCATCTGGCCCTGCTCGATGCGCTGGATATCCCTAAGTGCCACCTGGTCGGCCTTTCGGTCGGCGGCATGTGGGGTGCGCAGCTGGCCATCGAACACCCGGAACGGGTCGATCGCCTGGTGCTGCTGGATACCTATCTGGGGGCGGAACCGGAGGCCACGCGGCTGAAGTACTTCGGCCTGCTGGATGCTGCCAGTGCCGCAGGCACCTTCGTCGACCCGTTGCTGGATATCGTGGTGCCGATCTTCTTCCATGCCGGCGGGGAAACCGTGCCTGAGGTGCGCGAGCAGTTCCGCGCGGGGTTGAAGGCAAGCAGCGCCCAGACCATCCGCGAAAGCCTGGACCCGATGGGGCGGGTGATCTTTGGGCGGCCGGATCTGCTGGCGCGTCTCGGCGAGCTGCCTGCAGATCGGACCATGGTGATCTGTGGTGACCAGGACATTCCCAGGCCGCCGGCGGAGTCGAACGAGATGGCGCGGTTGATTGGCTGCCTCGCGGCGCAGATTCCGTTTGCCGGGCATATCTCCAGCCTGGAGAACCCAGGGGTGGTGAATGATTTTCTGTTGAACTGGTTGCCGCGCAACGGCTGATATCGCCATCGCGGGGCAAGCCCGCTCCCGTTGCTTTGAAATGGTTAGTATCTCAAGGGGGGGGCAATTCCTTTCCAACAAAGAACCCGCCCCCCTCAGCGCGCGTGGGGGCGGGCTTGCCCCGCGATCAGATCAACCCTGCCACTTGCCCCCTTCGACAATCACGCTCTCGGGCTTGGTGTCGTCGCTCAGCTCTTTGCGCACGTACTGGTCATACAGCTTGAGCAAGAACTTCTCCTCACCCAGCTTGGCCAGCTCGGCATTCACCCAGTCGCGCAGCTCGGCATTACCCTTCTTCACCGCCGGGGCAATCGGTGCTTCCTCACCCAGCAGTTGCGGCAGCACACGGTAGCCCGGGTTCTGCTTGGCCCAGCTGAACAGGATCAGGTTGTCCTGGGCATAGGCATCGCCACGGCCATTGGCCAGGGCGGCCAGCGACTCGCTGTTCTTCTCGAACTTGAGCAGCTTCCAGTCCGGGTGGGTCTTGGTCAGCCAGATATCGGCGGTGGTGCCGGTGGTGACGATGATGGTCTTGTCGGCCAGCTCGTCGAGCTTCTGCACCGGGCTGCCGTCGGCAACGATGGCCTGCACGGCCACGCGCAGGTTGGGGTTGGTGAAGTCCACCGCCTCCTTGCGCTCGGGGGTGACCGTCATGTTGGCGAGGATCAGGTCGACCTTGTCGCTCTGCAGGAAGGGGATGCGGCTGGCGGGCTCGACGGCGACGAACTCGACCTTGTTCTCGTCGCCCAGCAAGTCCTTGGCGAAACGCCGGCCGATGTCGGTGTCGAAGCCGACGTAGCGGCCGCTCTCATCGACGAAGCCGAACGGCGGCTTGTCGGTGAATACGCCGACGATCAGCTTGTCGCGGGCCTTGATGGTTTCCAGGTAGCTGGTGGCGGGCGAGGCGGCAGCGGGCTTGGCCGGCTCTTCGGCCTTGTTGCAGCCGGCCAGCAGGGCCAGGCCAAGCAGTGGAGCGAGCAGTTTGGCAAAGGGTGCGGTGTTCATGACAGTTCCTTGTGCAGTGTCTTGGGCAGGCTTTCGACGAAAGAGAATTTCTCCAGGAACTGCTGCGCGCGTGCGGTCTGCGGTTGGGTGAAGAAGCGCTCGGGGTGGTTCTGTTCAAGGATCCTGCCGGCCTCCATGAACACGATGCGGTCGGCCACCGCGCGGGCGAAGGCCATTTCGTGGGTAACGATGAGCAGGGTCATGCCGTCCCGGGCCAGGCCCTGGATCACTTGCAGCACCTCCTTGACCATCTCGGGGTCGAGGGCAGCGGTGACTTCGTCGAACAGCATCACCTGCGGGTTCATGCACAGCGAGCGGACGATGGCGATGCGTTGCTGCTGGCCGCCGGACAGCTGCCGCGGGAAGGCATCGCGCTTGTCCAGCAGGCCCACCCGCGCCAGCAGCGCTTCGGCCTGGGCCTGGGCTTCGGCGCGCTCGCGCTTTTGCACCTTGAGCGGGCCCAGCAGCAGGTTGTCCAGCACGCTCATGTGGCCGAACAGGTGGTAGCTCTGGAACACCATGCCCACCCGCTGGCGCACCTGGCGCCAGTCGGTGCCTGGGGCCAGCAGCTCCTGCCCGTCCAGGCGCAGGCTGCCGCTGTGGGCCTGTTCCAGGCCATTGAGGCAGCGCAGCAGGGTGCTCTTGCCGCAGCCGCTGGGGCCGAGGATCACCACCACCTCGCCGGCGTGAACCTTAAGGTCGACGTTGGCGAGCACCTGGTGTTCGCCGAAGAACTTGTTGAAACCGTGGAATTCGATCAATGCGCTCATGAGTGGGCCCAGCGGCGTTCCAGCACGCGCGAGGCGGCGGAAAGCGGGTAGCAGACGAAAAAGAAGAACAGCAACAGCACGCCGTAGATCAGCGCCGACTCATAGGTGCGTTCGATGATCTGCTGGCCGGCCTTGATCACCTCGACCACACCGATCAGCACCGCCAGCGAGCTGGTCTTGATGATCCGCGTATAGATGTTGATGGTCGGCGGGGTCATGCGTTTGAGCGCTTGCGGCAGCAGCACATGGGCGTACAGCTGCCAGCCGGACAGGCCGATCGACAGCCCCGCTTCGCGCTGGCCACGGGGCAGCGAACCGAGCGCGCCACGCACCACCTCGCCGACTTCGCTGGCGCCCCACAGGCCCAATACCAGCACCGCGCACCAGAAGCTGGGGATGCTCAGGCCGAAGAAAATCGGCAGGCCGAAGAACACCAGGTACAGCCAGACCAGTACCGGGATCGCCCGGAACAGCTCCAGGTAAACCTGCAGCAGCACGTTCAGCAGCCGGTTGCCGAGGGTGGCCAGCACGCCGTAGAGCACCCCGCCGAGGGTGGCAAAGGCGATGCCCAGTGCCGAAATCGCTATGGTCTGCGCGGCGCCGGCAGCCAGTTGCGGCAGCGACACCTGCAGCAGCTCAAATGCCGAACTGGCCATGTTGCAGCCTCCTTTCCAGACGACGCAGCAGCAGCGACAACGGCAGGAAGATCAGCACGCAAAGCAGGGTCAGTACCGCGAGCATCTCGTAGGTCTTGTAGTACAGGGCGATGTAGTTCTTGGTGGTGTAGAGGATCTCCGGCACCGCCACCGCCGAGACCACGGTGGTCTCCTTGAGCAGGAACACGAAGTTGGCGAACAGTGCCGGCAGGCTGAGGATGCCCGCTTGCGGCAGGATCACATGGCGCAGCAACTGGCCTTCGGACAGGCCGATCGAACGCCCGGACTCCAGCTGTGCCCGCGGCACCGCTTCGACACCGGCGCGCAGCACTTCGGTGAGGTAGGCGCCGCCCATGAAAGTCATGGTGATGATCGCCGCGGCGAAGCCGGAAATCTTCACGCCCACGCTCGGCAGGGCAAAGTAGACGAAGAACAGCTGGATCAGCAGCGGCGTGTTGCGTGCCAGTTCCACGTAGCCCTGCACCAGGCGCCACAGGTACGGCGTGCGAAAAACCAGGATGGCCGAGTTGAGGAGCGCCACCAGCATCGAGGTGGCGATGGCGATCAAGCCAACCTGCAAAGTCACCCCCACCGCCTTGAAGAAGGCCGGCAATGTGCTAAGCATGAAAGCGGTGTCGAAACTCATGGAGAGGGCCTCGACACAAGGTTACGGAGGTACGGCATGGGCAGGTTCCAGGTCGGCACGAGGGTCGCTCGGCGTCGTTCAACACATAGTGGCGCTGTGCCGGTAGGCACGATTTATAGACTCTAAAGGTATAAAAATATTTTTCGAAATACCTTTATTGCATATCTATATCACCACCTGTTTCCCTCGGAAATTTCCTACATCAAGCCGGGACCTTTCCCGCGATCCACCCCTCAAACAGGTTCCAAACTGTGACTTGCATGGCCCATCAACTTACAAGGACGAAAACGATGAACAGCCCCTGCTCACCTGCTGCGAATGAACAATTGCTGTGGCTGCTGGCCCTGCGCCGGGCGCTGGGTGGCCAAGGCTGACCAGCCGGCGAAACACATGCCCTGCTGGCGATACAGGCACCACGCTGCGAGGCACCGGCTTCGCCGGCGATGAGGCCAGAAAACCAACACCAGACAGCTGCTCCCGGCAAAAACAAAAACGCCGACGCAAGATGCGTCGGCGTTTTTCGTTTCAGGCTTGGCTGATGCCGCGTATCAGAACGCCGGCAGTACAGCGCCCTGGTACTTCTTGGCGATGAACGCCTTCACTTCCGGGCTGGTCAGCGCCTTGGCCAGTTTCTGGATGGCCTCGCTGTCCTTGTTGTCCGGGCGGGCTACCAGGAAGTTCACGTACGGCGAGTCGGCACCCTCGATCACCAGGGCATCCTTGGCCGGGTTCAGGCCGGCTTCCAGGGCATAGTTGGTGTTGATCATGTCCAGGTCGACCTGGTCCAGCACACGCGGCAGCATGGCCGATTCCAGCTCGCGGAACTTGAGCTTCTTCGGGTTCTCGGCGATGTCTTTCGGGGTCGCCAAGGCGTTCTTCGGGTCCTTCAGGGTGATCAGCCCAGCCTTCTGCAGCAGAAGCAGGGCGCGGCCGCTGTTGCTGCCTTCGTTGGGGATGGCGACGGTGGCGCCTTCCTTCAGCTCGGCCAGGGACTTGACCTTCTTCGAGTAGCCACCGAAGGGTTCGACGTGCACGCCGATCACGGTCTCCAGGTGGGTACCTTTGCCTTCGTTGAAGTTCTGCAGGTACGGCAGGGTCTGGAAGTAGTTGGCGTCCAGGCGCTTCTGGTCGACCTGCACGTTGGGCTGCACGTAGTCGGTGAACACTTTGATCTGCAGGTCGACGCCTTCTTTGGCCAGGGTCGGCTTGATCAGTTCGAGAATTTCAGCGTGGGGTACCGGCGTGGCGGCGACCACCAGTTTCTCGGCGGCAGAGGCCAGGCCTGCAAACGAAAGGGCGGCGGCCAGGGCGGTGGTCAGCAGGGTCTTTTTCATGGTGATCCTTGTTATCGAGCTGGGCCATCGCAGATGGCTACGTCTGGTGCCCATCCGTTCAGGAGGGCGTGAAACGGACGATACCGGGATTTTTTATTCCGGAACAATATCTTTTATTTAGCTGCTTATTCCAAAAACAAATGGCCATCAGCGCCTTTACTTATGAGCCTTCAGGCGCCGCTCTAGGGTGCGGGCTCATCCAGCTGCGCCAGGCTTTCGCCCAGCAGCTGGCGCAGGGCCCGGAGGGTCTGCGCCTCGCGGCTGCGGCCCAACTGCCCAAGCTGGCGGGCCAGGCTGGCCAGCGGGGTGGTGTCCGGCAGATCAAGGTGCTCGGGGAGGATCTCCTCACCGTCGCTGACCAACAGGGCGAAGTGGATGACGTTCTCCAGCTCACGGGTATTGCCCGGCCAGGCATGGGCCTCCAGCGCCTGCTGGGCGGCCTCGCTGATCAATGCCAGCGGCCGGTCCAGGCGCACGCTGTAGATACCGACGAAGTACTCCGCCAACGGCAGAATGTCACCGACCCGCTCGCGCAGCGCCGGCAGCTCCAGCTCGCCCTCATGCAGGTAATGGTAGAGCCGCTCGTTGAAACGCCCGGCCTGCACCGCCTTGGCCAGATCGATACTGGAGGCGGCGACCAGGCGCACATCCACCGGCTGCGGCTGGGCTGCACCGACGCGGGTCACTTCGCGGTTTTCCAGCGCCGCCAGCAACTTGCCCTGGATCGTCAGCGGCAGGTCGGCGATCTCGTCCAGATACAAGGTGCCGCCGTTGGCCGAGCCAAACCAGCCTGCGCGGCTGCTGGCGGTACCGCCCTGGCTACCGGCGCTGTAGCCGAACAGTTCGGCGTCGGCATAGGTCGGGCTGATGGCGGCGCAGTTGACCGAGACGAACAGCCCCGCGCGGTCACTGGCGCGGTGAATCTGCCGCGCCAGCAGCTCCTTGCCGGTGCCGGTCTCGCCACGGATCAATACCGGCAGCGGTTGCGGTGCCAGGCGTTCGAGGGCCTGGCGCAGCGCCTGTGAGCGCGGGTCGACGAACACCAGCGCCTTGGCGCGGATGCTCAGCGGGCTCTTGTCCAGTTCGGGGAAGGTCAGCAATGGCTGGCCGAAAGGGGTGTGAAAGGTCATGGAAAACTCCCGCCCCGGTCGCATGCAGCCGGGGCTCAAGGTATTCGTGGAACGGCCGGCGGATCAGGCGCGCCGCAGCGCACGCTGGTCGATCCGGGCCTGCAGGCGGAAAAGGTAGGCGAAGCCCTGTTCCCAGCGCTCGTGGCCGGACTTGACGTTGATATGCCCGGCATTGGCCAGCAGCCCCGCCTCGGCATCCCAGGCGCGCGCCAGGTGCAGGGCCCGTGGCACGCTCACCGCCGGGTCGTTGTCAGAGCTGACCACCTGGCTTGGGAATGGCAGCGCCTGCAACGGAATCGGCGCAAAGTTGCGCAAGGCCGGCGCGCAGTTGGGCCGCTCGACATCGGCCGGCGCCACCAGCAGTGCGCCACGCACCCGCCGCAGCAGGCTCGGGCTGGCCTGGGCGGCCCAGTGGGCGACCGTGATGCAACCCAGGCTGTGGGCAATCAGAATCACCGGCGAGCTTTCGGCGGCAATCGCCTGCTCCAGTGCCTGCACCCAATCGCGCCGCTGCGGGGTGAGCCAGTCCTGCTGCTCGACCCGGGCGCTGTTGGGCAGGCTGCGCTGCCAGTGACTCTGCCAATGGTTGTCTGGCGATCCTTGCCAGCCCGGCACAATCAGGTAACGAATCGACTCATTGCGCATGGGGACGCCTCCGAAAGTTTGCGTGCTTGGGGTGCAAGTATAAGGAGGCAGTTATATCCGTAAAGGAATAAGAAGCTATTTATTAATAACCAAAATAACAAAACACTAAACGACGCCCATAAAAAAGGGCCGTCGAAACGGCCCGAAATCCCTGCTATGGCTAAGAGCATTACAACGAGGATTCACTTAACGATTGGGTTGCGGCGTCAGGCGCAGATAAGGTTTCACCGCCCGGTAACCTTTCGGGAAGCGCTGCTTGATTTCGTCCTCGTCCTTGAGCGACGGCACGATCACCACCTCATCACCGTCCTGCCAGTTGGCGGGGGTGGCGACCTTGTGGTTGTCGGTCAGTTGCAGCGAGTCGATCACCCGCAGGATCTCGTTGAAGTTGCGCCCGGTACTGGCCGGATAGGTGATGGTCAGGCGCACCTTCTTGTTCGGGTCGATGACGAACAGCGAGCGCACCGTGAGGGTGTCGCTGGCGTTGGGGTGGATCAGGTCGTACAGGTCGGACACCTTGCGGTCGGCGTCGGCGATGATCGGGAAGTTGACCACGGTGTTCTGGGTTTCGTTGATGTCATCGATCCAGCGGTGGTGCGAGTCGACCGGGTCCACCGACAGGGCGATGGCCTTGACCCCACGCTGGGCGAAATCATCCTTGAGCTTGGCGGTCAGACCCAGCTCGGTGGTGCACACCGGGGTGAAGTCGGCCGGGTGGGAGAACAGCACGCCCCAGCTGTTGCCCAGCCATTCGTGGAAGCGGATCTTGCCGGCGCTGGAATCCTGTTCGAAATCGGGGGCGATGTCGCCGAGTTTGAGGCTCATGGAAGCGGCTCCTGTGCTGTGTCTGGCCTTGATGGGTTCAATGTGCCTGCATTCGAATAAAAATAAAAAGAATAAATATCGATTTATTTATAACCAGAATGCATACGAAATGACAGGCACAAAAAAGCCTCGCACTAGGCGAGGCTTCTTCTGTTGCAGCTACGACTTACATGAAGGCGTAAGTGTAGTTGACGATGAAGCGAGTCTGATCCTGGTCGGCGCTGCTTTCGTTGCCTTCACCACGGTACACGCCTTGACGCAGGCTGAAGCCCAGGCCTTTGAGGGTACCTTGCTGGATGGTGTAGTCGACGCGAGCGTCACGCTCCCACTCGTCGTAGGTGCCGTGGCCCGACTTGTAGCGGACATCGTCACCACGCAGGTAAGCGACCGATGCCTTCAGGCCGGGTACGCCCAGGGCCGCGAAGTCATAGGAGTACTGACCGAAGTTGGTGTTCTCGCCAGCACGGGCGAACTGGTTGATCATGCTGTCGGTGAACAGGTAGAAGCTGGCACCGCCGTTGCCTTCTGGACGGTTGTCGCCATTGCGCACGGCGCCCTGGTTCAGCCAGACGAAACCACCGTCGTCGCCGACCTGCTGACGACCGACCATGAGCGCGTGACCACCCAGGGTGTAGGTGAACATGGCGGACCAGGTCTTGTTGTCGATCTCGCCTTTGTGCCGGGCATAGCCGCCGTTGTTGTCGAAGGCGTAAGTGGCTTCGTCGCCGTTCTTGCCTTCGCTGCTGCTGTCGAAGTAGCGCAGGTCGGTCTTGAACGACTGGTTATCGGAAATCTTGAAGACGTGGGTAGCACCCAGGAAGTGCTGCTTGTAGAAGTCTTCCAGATTCGAGTAGTAGTACTGCAGAGTCAGGTCCGGAGTGAGCTTGTAGTCCAGACCGCCGTAGCGGAACTTGTTGCTGTCGGCAGTGGCGCCGGAAACGGACAGACCAGTACGGTTGCTCGAGGCACGGCCCATGGCGTGGGTCAGCTGGCCGGCGTTGATGGTCAGGTTGTCGATTTCCTTCGAGGTGATGGTGCCACCTTCGAAGGTTTGCGGCAGCAGACGGCCATCGTTGGAGACCAGGATCGGCAGCATCGGGGCAAGGGCGCTACCGAAGTGAGCTTCGGTCTTGGAGAAGCGCGCCTTGGCGTTGGCACCGAAACGCGACCACTGCTTCTCGGAGGAGCCATCGGAGTCGCTCGGGAAGAAGGTGCTGCCGTTCTGGTGGTAACCCTTGCCGCCATCCAGGTGGATACCCCACAGGGCCTGGGCGTCAACACCAAAACCAACGGTGCCTTCGGTGAAGCCGGAGATGTAGTCAAGCTTGAAGCCTTGACCCGACTCGCGCACGTCAGGGCGTGGCTTGCTGCCATGCGCTTCACGGTTGTCGTTGTTGAAGTACATGGTGCGCGAGCTCAGGGACAGTTTGCTGTCCTCGATGAAACCTGCAGCGCCTGCTTGTTGGGCGAGAACCCCCAGTGCCACGGCCAGGGCCAGGCTGGACTTGTACATGTTTTGCTCCTCTACGTTCTAATTTTTGTGCGTCACAAGCGGCAGGATCTTTTGCCCCACTCGCCCGGGATTGGCGATTTAGCACCAATGCGTGACCGCCAAGTCAATGCTCAACGATCGATTCGCGACTTTGGTCTAAGCCGCCGTCCTGCGCTACAGGATAATGACAATCCTATAAATCCAAAATGACCGTTTTATGAATCTGTAAGACTTTTACGGAATAACATTGGAACCTTTACTGCGAAAGGTTGTATCGACGCCGTCAATCATACCTTTAGGTTATGTGCAAACGTTTGGCGACTCTCTGCGGCTCGGCCCCCCGGCCGGAACCGAAAAAGGCTAGCAGCCCTTTTCCATTCCGCCAGCCGCAGACCCTGCGGCCTTAAAGCGTTTGGCTCCTAAGCTAATGCAAAAAAGTTATTTATTTCTAATTTCTTAGATCATCTAGTCTTCTCGCCATCCATAACCCCATTGCCTGACGAGAGGTTCACCATGATCCCGCATGCCCCGCTGCGCCTGTTCGCTGCCCTGACCCTCGCCGGCACCAGCTGGCTGGCCCAGGCCGCCGACCTGACCGTCGCCTACCAGACCACCGTCGACCCGGCCAAGGTGGCCCAGGTGGACGGCGACTACGAAAAAGCCAGCAAGGCCAGCATCGACTGGCGCAAGTTCGACAACGGCGCCGACGTGATCACCGCCGTGGCCAGCGGCGACGTGCAGATCGGCTACCTCGGCTCGAGCCCGCTGGCCGCCGCCGCCACCCGCAAGCTGCCGGTCGAGACCTTCCTGATCGCCACCCAGATCGGTGCCGGCGAGGCGCTGGTCGCCCGTGACAGCATCAAGACCCCGCAGGACCTGGTGGGCAAGAAAGTCGCCGTGCCATTCGTTTCCACCGGCCACTACAGCCTGCTGGCCGCGCTCAAGAGCTGGAACATCGACCCCACCAAGGTGCAGATCCTCAACCTGGCGCCGCCGGCGATCATCGCAGCCTGGAAGCGCGGCGACATCGACGCCACCTACGTCTGGGACCCGGCCCTGGGCGTGGCCAAGGAAGACGGCAAGGTGCTGATCACCTCCGGCGAGCTGGCCGAAAAAGGCGCGCCAACCTTCGACGCCTGGATCGTGCGCAAGGACTTCGCCGCCAAGCACCCGGAAATCGTCAAGTCGTTCGCCAAGGTCACCCTCGACGCCTATGCCGACTACCGCAAAGACCCGAAAGCCTGGCTGGCCAACCCGGACAACGTCGCCAAGCTGGTCAAGCTGTCGGGTGCCAAAGCGGCGGATATCCCGGTACTGCTGCAAGGCAACGTCTACCCGCTGGCGGACGACCAGGCCAATGCCCTCGGCGCACCGACCACCCAGGCGCTGACCGACACCGCCACCTTCCTCAAGCAACAAGGCAAGGTCGATGCGGTACTGCCGGACTACTCGCCCTACGTCAGCAAGCAATACCTGCCCAACTAAAGACCGGAGCCCGTCATGGCCTTGCTTGAACTGGAGCGCATCAGCGCACAGTACCCCGGCGCCAGCACCCCGGTGCTGGCCGACATCAACCTGAGCCTGGGCCCACGCCAGCTGCTGGTGGCCCTTGGGCCATCCGGCAGCGGCAAGACCTCGCTGCTCAACCTGATCGCCGGTTTCGTCGCCCCCAGCGCCGGGCGCATCACCCTTGACGGTGCTGCGGTGCAAGGCCCAGGCGCCGACCGTGGCGTGGTGTTCCAGGACGACGCCCTGCTGCCGTGGCAGGACGTGCTGGCCAATGTCGCCTTCGGCCTGCAACTGGCCGGCGTACCCCGCGCGCAGCGTGAGGCCAAGGCCCGCGAGATGCTGGCGCTGGTCGACCTGGCCGGCTTCGGCGAGCGGCACATCTGGCAGTTGTCCGGCGGCCAGAAACAGCGCGTGGGCCTGGCCCGGGCGTTGGCCGCCGACCCTCGGGTGCTGCTGATGGACGAGCCGTTCGGCGCCCTCGACGCCTTCACCCGCGAACAGATGCAGGAGCTGCTGCTGCAGGTCTGGCAGCGCACCGCCAAGCCGGTGTTCCTGATCACCCACGACATCGAAGAGGCGGTGTTCCTGGCCACCGAGCTGGTACTGCTGGCGCCCAACCCCGGGCGCGTGGTCGAACGCCTGCAACTGGACTTCGGCCAGCGCTACGCCGCCGGCGAGCCGGCGCGGGCGATCAAGTCCGACCCACGCTTCATCGAAACCCGCGAGCACGTGCTGGCGCGGGTGTTCTCGCAACGCGAAACTGCCCGCCGAGAGGAGTCTGCATGAGCAGCCTGGACCTGCCCGTCGCGGCCAAACGTGACGCCAAACCTGCCCCTGGCAAAACCCGCCAGCCCCTTTCCACCCGCTGGATCAGCACCCTGACCTTGGCCACCCTGCTGCTGGCCTGGTGGCTGGTGACGGCCGCCGGCTGGGTCGAGCCGCTGTTCCTGCCGCCGCCCGCCGACATCCTGGCCAAGGCCTGGAGCCTGCTCACCCAGGGCTACATGGACGCCAGCCTGTGGCAGCACCTGGGCGCCAGCCTCGGCCGCATCGGCCTGGCACTGGCGGCTGCGACCCTGACCGCCATCCCGGTCGGCCTGGCCATCGGTTACAACCGCGTGGCCCGCGGCATCCTCGACCCATTGATCGAGTTCTACCGGCCGATCCCGCCGCTGGCCTACCTGCCATTGATCGTGATCTGGTGCGGCATCGGCGAGCTGTCCAAGGTGCTGCTGATCTACCTGGCGATCTTCGCCCCGATCGCCATCGCCACCGCCACCGGCGTGCGCACCGTCGACCCGACCAAGCTGCGCGCCGCGCAATCGCTGGGCGCGACCAAGGCCCAGCTGATCCGCCACGTGATCCTGCCCAGCGCCCTGCCCGACATCCTCACCGGCGTGCGCATCGGCCTGGGCGTGGGTTGGTCGACCCTGGTCGCCGCCGAGCTGATCGCCGCCACCAGCGGCCTGGGCTTCATGGTGCAGTCGGCGGCGCAGTTCCTGGTGACCGACGTGGTGGTGCTGGGGATCCTGTTGATCGCCCTGATCGCCTTCGCCCTGGAGATGGGCCTGCGCGCCCTGCAACGCAAGCTGGTGCCCTGGCACGGGCAGAGCCACTGACCTTTCCAACCCATCGCGGGGGGGAAGAAAGCCACCCAACCCTCCTTTTCTCTGGGGGGGGGGGGGCCACCCG
>NZ_JBMOWQ010000227.1:0-4450 GCF_049310485.1 Pseudomonas sp. GZD-209 | reverse complement strand
CATCGCGGGGCAAGCCCGCTCCCACGATCCTATCTTGCGTGGGAGCGGGCTTGCCCCGCGATATTGCCCGATACCGGGACACGAATTCTCAAGCGAGAAAACACCATGAGCCTGACCATTACCCCCTTGAGCCCGGCCCTGGGCGCGCAGATCAGCGGCGTCGACATCAGCCGCGAAATCACCCCGCAACAGCGCGACGCCATCGAGCAGGCGCTGCTCGAGCACCAGGTGCTGTTCTTCCGCGATCAGCCGATCACCCCCGAACAACAGGCGCGCTTCGCCGCCCACTTCGGCGACCTGCACATCCACCCGATCTACCCCAACGTGCCGGAAACCCCGCAGGTGCTGATCCTCGACACCGCCGTGACCGACGTACGCGACAACGCCGTGTGGCACACCGACGTGACCTTCCTGCCGACCCCGGCACTGGGCGCGGTGCTCAGCGCCAAGCAGCTGCCGGCCTACGGTGGCGACACCTTGTGGGCCAGTGGCATTGCCGCATTCGAGGCACTGTCGGCGCCGCTGCGCGCGATGCTCGACGGCCTGACCGCCACCCATGACTTCACCAAATCCTTCCCGCTGGAGCGCTTCGGCACCACGCCCGAGGACCTCGCGCGCTGGGAAGCCACCCGGCGCAACAACCCGCCGCTGTCGCACCCGGTGGTGCGCACCCACCCGGTCAGCGGGCGCAAGGCGCTGTTCGTCAACGAAGGCTTCACCACGCGCATCAACGAGCTGAACGAGTATGAAAGCGAGGCGCTGCTCAAGCTGCTGTTCGCCCATGCGACGCGGCCGGAGTTCAGCATTCGCTGGCGTTGGCAGGAGAACGACGTGGCGTTCTGGGATAACCGCGTGACCCAGCATTTTGCGGTGGATGACTACCGGCCCAATCGGCGGGTGATGCACCGGGCGACCATCCTGGGGGATGCGCCGTTCTGACAGATAGGCTTTGCCAGTCCCAATGCATTCGCGGGTAAACCCGCTCCCACAGGCGCTGCGCAGAACCCTGTGGGAGCGGGTTTACCCGCGAATAGGCCGGAACAGGCCTACCTCACCAGATGCAGGTACTGCATGTGCCGCTCGTACTGGTCGAGGATGTCGTTGATGATCTGCTCCTTGCTGTAGCCCACCAGGTCGTAGTTCTGGCTGCCCTCGCTCAGGTGCACCTCCGCCCGGTAATAACGGCGGTTCTTCAAGTCCTGCGTACCCAGCCCACCGAGGGCGAACGACGGGGTGAAGTAGCCACGCATCTGCACCTGGTAGATGAACGGCTGCTCATCGCCATGGCCGATCTTCAGGCTGACGTTGTCATGGCTCGGGTCGTCCTGGGTGATCAGCACCAGGCCCTTCTGCTCGAACACCTCGCGCACCTCGGCAATCGCCGGGCGCACCACGTCGTCCATGAAGCGGTACACCTCGTCACGTGACGGGAAATGCACGGCCTGGCTCAGGCGCTGGCGCCAGCCGCCACGGCCGCGCCGCGACTGGGCGAACGGGGCCAGCGAATGCATCTGGGCGATCTGCCGCTGGCTCTCCAGGTAGAAGGCCTTGTGCAGCCCCCACATCATGCACAACAGGATCAGCGAGAACGGCAGCGAGGTCAGCACCACCGCAGACTTGAGCGAGTCGATGCTGCCGGCGAACAGCAGGGCACTGGTGATCAGCGCGGTCATCGCCCCCCAGAAAATCCGCAGCCAGTTAGGCCCGTCTTCGTCAGCGCCGCCGCCCTTGGCCGACAGCGTCGACAGCACCACGGTGCCGGAGTCGGCCGAGGTGACGAAGAACACGAAGCTGATGAACACCGTCACGGCGATCACCGTCTTGCTCCACGGGTAGGTTTCCAGCAGCAGGTACAGGCTCATCGACGGATTGTCGATGGCCGACTGGCCCAGCGCGGTCATGCCGTGGTTGATCACCTGGTCCAGCGCGCTGTTGCCGAAGATCGACATCCACGCCAGGGTGAAGCCCAGCGGGATCAGCAGCACGCCGAAGACGAACTCACGGATGGTGCGGCCGCGCGAAATACGCGCGATGAACAGGCCCACGAACGGCGCCCAGGCAATCCACCAGGCCCAGTAGAACACCGTCCAGCCACCCAGCCAGTCACGGTTTTCACCATAGGCGTACACGTCGAAACTCTTGCGAGGCAAGGCGCCGAGGTAGTCGCCGAGGTTCTGGATCAAGGTGTTGAACAAGTGCTGGGTGGGCCCGGCGAACAGCACGAACAGCAGCAGCGCGCAGGCCAGGAACAGGTTGATGTCGCTCATCACCCGCACGCCCTTCTCCACCCCGGCGACCGCCACGGCCACCGCCGCGCCCATCATCAGGGTGATCAGCAGCACCTGCACCCATTGGCTGTGGCTGATGCCGAACAGGTAGTCGAGCCCGGCGTTCAGGTGCAGCACGCCGAAGCCCATGTCGGCCCCCAGGCCGAACACCGTGGCGATGATGCCGAAGCCGTCCACCGCGTAGCCGATCGGGCCGTTGATGCGCTTGCCAATCAGCGGGTACAGCGCCGAACGCAGCGCCAGCGGCAGGTTGTGGCGGTAGGCGAAGTAGGCCAGCGCCATGCCGACGAAAGCGAACACGCCCCAGCCATGCAGGCCCCAGTGCAGGAACAGGATCTGCATCGCCTGGCGCCCGGCCTCGGCCGTGCCCGCCTCGCCCTGGGGCGGCTGGAGCATGTGGGTCAGGGGTTCGGAAACACAGAAGAAGAACAGCGTGATACTGATGCCGGCAGCGAACAGCATGCCGGCCCAGGACAGGTAGCTGAACTCGGGTTCGTCGTGGTCGGCGCCGAGCTTGATCTTGCCGTAGCCGGATACCGCAGTGACCACCACGAACACCAGGTACAGGGTCATGGCCAGCATGTAGTACCAGCCGACGGTGTTGGCCGCCCAGTTCTGCGCCGCCAGCAGCCATTCACCGGCCGCTTGCGGCATGGCGATGACCACCAGGCCGAACAGCAGGATGAAGCTTGCCGCGAAGTAGAACACCGGGGGGTTCATGCGGATCTTGCCATTGGCAAGGGAAGGCGTTGGTGCACTCATCGGGCGTGCACCTCGTCAAAGGACGTGAGGTTCGGATTGTACGGGTTCAGCAAAGGAATCCTCCTGTTGAACACCGGCAATGGACCAGCGTTTTTTCATTGAACAAGCGTTCAAGTTAAACATGGATCGGATTTCAATGCGACCCGATGCCGCTGGGCGGGGTCCTTGTGAGGGACAACGTGGGAGCGGGCTTGCCCCGCGATTGCGGGGTCAAGCCCACCCTCGCCATCGCGGGGCAAGGTCCCTCCCCCCCCCCCCCTCCCCCCCCCCCCCCCCCCCCCCCCCCCCCCCCCCCCCCCCCCCCCCCCCACGCGCCATACACACGATGCTAGAGGGCTTTCTTGCCCTCGCAATCCAACTGCAAATTGGCCTGGGTAATGTTGCTCTCGGCCGGCACGCTGCGGGTCAGCCAGACGTTGCCGCCAATGGTCGAGCCCTTGCCGATGGTGATACGCCCCAGAATGGTCGCCCCGGCATAGATCACCACGTCGTCCTCGACGATCGGGTGGCGCGCCAGGCCTTTGTGCAGGGTCCCCGACTCATCGCTGGGGAAGCGCTTGGCGCCCAGGGTTACCGCCTGGTAAATGCGCACCCGCTCGCCAATGATCGCCGTCTCGCCAATGACCACGCCGGTGCCGTGGTCGATGAAGAAACTCGGGCCGATCTGCGCACCGGGGTGGATGTCGATGCCGGTGGCCGAGTGCGCCAGCTCCGAGCTGATCCGCGCCAGCAGCGGCAAGCCAGCCTGGTACAGGTGATGGGCCAGGCGGTGGTGGATGATCGCCAGGATGCCCGGGTAGCACAGCAGCACCTCGTCGACGCTGCGCGCCGCCGGATCACCGTGGTAGGCGGCCAGCACATCGGTGTCGAGCAGCACGCGCAGCGCCGGCAGGGCGGCGGCAAAGTCCTGGATCAGGCGCAGGGCGTGGGCGTCGACGTCAGTGACGTCGGTCTTGCCATGGCGCGCCGCGTAACGCAGTTCCAGGCGCGCCTGGGTCAGCAGCGCGGTCAGCGCGGCGTCGAGGGTATGGCCGACGTAGAAGTCCTCGCTTTCCTCGCGCAGGTCCACCGGGCCCAGGCGCATGGGGAACAGCGCGCCGCACAGTTGCTCGAGGATCTGGCGCAGCGCCTCGCGCGACGGCAGCTCGCGGCCGCCCTGCTCGCCGCTGCTGCGGCCATTGCTGCTGCGCCATTGCTCACGGGCGCTGCGCAGGCCAGTGACGATGCCCTGCAGTTGCCAATGGGCTGTTGATGGTTGTTCGCTCACGGTGGATCTCCTGCCAGGCAGTTTTTCTGAGTATTCAAGGCACCCGTGGGAGGGGGGGGGGGGGGGGGGGGGGGGGAGGGGGGGGGGGGGGGGAGGGGAGGGGGGGGGGGGGGGGGGTGGAAGAGGTGGGCAA
>NZ_JBMOWQ010000226.1:0-2652 GCF_049310485.1 Pseudomonas sp. GZD-209 | reverse complement strand
GTCTTTTCCTTGTTTTCGTTGTTTCGGGGCCTTGTTCTCTCCTTCTCCCCCCCCCCCCCCCCTCCCCTCCCCCCCCCCCCCCCCCCCCCCCCCCCCCCACGGGGAACTCCATCCTTGCTGCAATCACGATACGGCAAATCCCCCTCTTGGAAAAAACAACGCTTTATTCCATCCTGCGCTAAGTCAGGCATAAGCAACGCTGACGGGGTGTCCATTCGTGGCTACCCTCAACCCTGCCACGGGATGGCAATGTGCAGCCATGGAATAACAACCGGCTTTTTTATTATTTCCAGGCCTATACGGCCCAGCTTTATATTTGCCACCCACTACTTCCACAACAAGCGCGGGGCCACACATGTCCAAATTCGCCAAACCCCTTCTCAATGCCAGCCTGGCGCTCCTGCTCGGCGCCGGCCTGCTCGGCCAGGCCTTCGCCGGCGAGCAACTGAAGACCATCCAGGAAAAAGGCGTGATCAACGTCGGCCTGGAAGGCACCTACCCGCCCTTCAGCTTCCAGGATGAAAACGGCAAGCTGGCCGGCTTCGAAGTGGAACTGTCGGAACTGCTGGCCAAGGAGCTGGGGGTCAAGGCCAAGGTGCAGCCGACCAAATGGGACGGCATCCTCGCCGCGCTGGAGTCCAAACGTCTGGACGTGGTGATCAACCAGGTGACCATCTCCGAAGAGCGCAAGAAGAAGTACGACTTCACCGAGCCCTACACCGTCTCCGGTATCCAGGCGCTGATCCTGAAGAAGAAAGCCGACACCCTGAACATCAAGACCGCGCAAGACCTGGCCGGCAAGAAGGTCGGCGTGGGCCTGGGCACCAACTACGAGCAATGGGTCAAGCAGGACGTGCCGAAAGCCGAAGTACGCACCTATGAAGACGACCCGAGCAAGTTCGCCGACCTGCGCAACGGCCGCATCGACGCCATCCTGATCGACCGCCTGGCCGCGCTGGAATACGCGCAAAAAGCCAAGGACACCCAGCTCGCCGGCGACGCCTTCTCGCGCCTGGAAAGCGGCGTGGCCCTGCGCAAGGGTGAGCCAGAGCTGCTGGCCGCACTCAACAAGGCCATCGACAAGCTGAAGGCTGACGGCACCCTGGCCAAGCTGTCCGAGAAATACTTCGGTGCCGATGTCACCAAATGATTGCTGAAAGCCTGCAACTCGTTGCCGATTCCACGCCCTTCCTGTTGAAGGGCGCTGGCTACACGGTGCTGCTCAGTGTCGGCGGCATGTTCTTCGGCCTGGTGCTGGGCTTTGCCCTGGCACTGATGCGCCTGTCGAAGATCCTGCCGCTGGACTGGCTGGCACGCATCTACGTCTCGTTCTTCCGTGGCACGCCGCTGCTGGTGCAGCTGTTCGTGATCTATTTCGGCATGCCGCAGATCGGTATCGAGCTCGACCCGATCCCGGCCTCGCTGATCGGTCTGTCGCTGAACATGGCGGCGTACATCTGCGAAATCCTGCGTGCGGCGATCTCCTCGATCGACCGTGGCCAGTGGGAGGCCGCTGCCTCCATCGGCATGACCCGCACCCAGGCCATGCGCCGGGCGATCCTGCCGCAGGCGCTGCGCACCGCGCTGCCGCCGCTGGGTAACAGCTTCATCTCGCTGGTCAAGGACACCGCCTTGGCGGCGACCATCCAGGTGCCCGAGCTGTTCCGTCAGGCGCAGCTGATCACCGCCCGCACCTTCGAAGTGTTCACCATGTACCTGGCGGTTGCGCTGATCTACTGGATCCTCTGCAGCATCCTCGCGCACTTCCAGAACCGCATGGAAGCGCGGGTCAACCAGCACGACCAGGAGCACTGACGATGATCGTAGTAGAAGGCCTGACCAAGCGGTTCAAGGGCCAGACCGTGCTCAACGGCATCGACCTCACCGTACAACCGGGCGAAGTGGTGGCCATCATCGGCCCCAGCGGCTCGGGCAAGACCACCTTCCTGCGCTGCCTCAACCTGCTGGAAACGCCCGACGCAGGGCGCATCCAGATCGGCGATATCAGCATCGACGCCAACCGCCCCCTGGGCGGCCAGCAAAGCGCGATTCGCCGCCTGCGCCAGCAGGCCGGCTTCGTGTTCCAGAACTTCAACCTGTTCCCTCACCGCACCGCGCTGGACAACGTCATCGAAGGGCCGGTGATCGTCAAGAAGACGCCTCGCGACAAGGCTATCGAACTGGGCAAGCGCCTGCTGGCCAAGGTCGGCCTGGCCGGCAAGGAAGACGCCTACCCCCGGCGCCTGTCCGGTGGCCAGCAGCAGCGGGTGGCCATTGCCCGCGCCTTGGCCATGGAGCCGGAGGTGATCCTGTTCGACGAGCCCACCTCGGCGCTCGACCCTGAGCTGGTGGGTGAAGTGCTGGCGACCATCCGCGGCCTGGCCGAGGAAAAGCGGACCATGATCATCGTCACCCACGAGATGAGCTTTGCCCGCGATGTGGCCAATCGGGTGATCTTCTTCGACAAGGGCGTGATCGTGGAACAAGGTGAGGCCAAGGCGCTGTTCGCCAACCCCAGAGAGGAGCGTACGCGGCAGTTCTTGCGCAAGTTCCTCGGCACGACTGCCGCACAGGACTGATCCACCGCAATCGCGGGGGGGGAGGGGTTGTTCGCCTGGGCCTTCGTCTCTTCGGGGGTGTTGGTTGGCGTTT